>NZ_JBFODK010000054.1:0-126972 GCF_040908275.1 Aeromonas sp. R4-3 | reverse complement strand
TATTTTCAAAGGCTTTTCGAGGTTATCGACGAGGTTGTTTGCGTTGCCGCTTGCCCTGTCGATGGAGGCGCATTATAGGGAGCTGAAACTTTCTGACAAGCCCCTCAAAGCAATAAAATTGCAAAAATCGGTACTTTTTTAGTTATTCATAACTAACCACAGTTTTTATACAGACTTACCCACAAAGCGGACCTAAGTTTGGAGCACGTTGGCAGCGTTCCTTGCATAGATCTCTGCATCCTGTTGGTGCGCATATCCCTGCACCAGGTAAATGAAGGCTCGCCTCGATGATGAGGAATACCTATATAAAGAAGACGTAGACGAAGGACTAGGTTAATAGCAACAGCACAGTTGAGGCAGTTGAGGCAGTTGAAGCAGTTGAGGCAGTTGAAGCAGTTGAAGCAGTTGAAGCAGTTGAAGCAGTTGAAGCAGTTGAAGCAGTTGAAGCAGTTGAAGCAGTATCAGAATCCATTAAAAGAAAAGCCGGGACAAGCCCGGCTTTTTCTTTATCACTCAGCAGCTGCTTCAGCAGCGGCCGGGCGGTCTACCAGCTCGATGTAAGCCATAGGAGCGTTGTCGCCTGCACGGAAACCGCATTTCAGAATGCGAGTATAACCGCCGGCGCGCTCCAGGTAGCGCGGGCCCAGTTCATTGAACAGCTTAGCCACGATCGCGTTATCGCGAGTACGGGCAAATGCCAGGCGACGATTAGCAACGCTATCAGTCTTGGCAAGGGTGATCAGCGGTTCAACTACACGACGCAGCTCTTTTGCCTTAGGCAGAGTCGTCTTGATGATCTCATGACGAACCAGGGAGCTGGCCATGTTGCGGAACATAGCCTGACGATGGCTGCTGTTCCGGTTCAGTTGACGACCACTCAAACGATGGCGCATGACCTTATCCTTCTAACTAAATCTGTGAAACCCGTAATCTGGATTACTCGTCAGCGATGCTGGCGGGCGGCCAGTTCTCAAGGCGCATGCCAAGAGACAGACCACGGGAGGCCAACACATCCTTGATCTCAGTCAGGGACTTCTTACCGAGGTTAGGAGTTTTAAGCAACTCAACTTCGGTACGCTGTACCAGATCACCAATATAGTGGATAGCTTCTGCCTTCAGACAGTTCGCTGAACGAACTGTCAGCTCCAAATCATCGACAGGACGCAGCAGAATCGGATCAAACTCGGGTTTCTCTTCTTTCTTCTCGGGCACACTGACATCGCGCAGATCCACGAAGGCTTCCAGCTGTTCGGCCAAAATAGTGGCAGAACGGCGAATGGCTTCTTCCGGATCCAGAGTACCATTGGTCTCCATGTCGATAACCAGCTTGTCCAAGTCGGTGCGCTGTTCCACACGTGCCGCCTCAACATTGTAGGCGATGCGAACGATGGGGCTGAACGCGGAGTCCAGCAGCAGGCGACCAATAGGACGCTCTTCATCATCGTTGTGAACACGAGCAGAAGCAGGCACATAACCACGACCGCGCTGAACTTTCAGACGCATGCTGATCTCAGCATTGGCCCCTGTCAGGTGGCAGATTACGTGCTCCGGGTTTACGATCTCGACTTCATCACCGTGAGTGATATCACCAGCGGTAACGGGGCCTGTTCCAGACTTGGTCAGGGACAGAGTTACCTCGTCCTTGCCTTCCAGCTTCACAGCGATACCTTTCAGGTTGAGCAGGATTTCAAGAATGTCTTCCTGTACACCTTCTTTGCTGCTGTACTCGTGCAGTACTCCGTCGATCTCGACTTCAGTAACTGCACAACCGGGCATAGATGACAGCAAAATACGACGCAGGGCATTACCCAGCGTGTGGCCAAAGCCACGCTCAAGCGGCTCGAGAGTCACTTTCGCGTGAGTCGGGCTAACTTGCTCGATGTCAACTAGCCGCGGTTTAAGAAAATCTGTTACAGAACCCAGCATTGTGTCCTCTCTTTAGAAGCTAGCTTTACTTGGAGTAAAGCTCGACGATCAGCTGTTCGTTAATGTCGGCAGACAGGTCGGAACGCTCTGGCAGGCGCTTGAAGGCACCTTCCATCTTAGCAGCGTCAACCTCTACCCAAGTCGGCTTCTCGCGCTGACCAGCAACTTCCAGGGAAGCTTTGATACGCGCTTGCTTCTTAGCCTTCTCGCGAACGCAGATCACGTCCTCAGGGGATACCTGGAAAGAAGGAACATTCACAACGCGGCCGTTTACCATGATGGCTTTGTGGCTCACCAGCTGACGAGACTCAGCACGAGTGGCGCCGAAGCCCATGCGGTAGACGACGTTGTCCAGACGACCTTCCAGCAGCTGCAACAGGTTTTCACCGGTGTTACCCTTTTGACGGGCAGCGTCGCGGTAGTAGTTGCGGAACTGTTTTTCCAATACGCCGTAGATACGACGTACTTTTTGTTTCTCGCGCAGTTGCACGCCATAGTCAGACAGACGCGCTTTACGCGCACCGTGTTGACCAGGAACGGTGTCAATCTTGCACTTAGAATCAATCGCACGAACACCAGACTTCAGGAAGAGGTCGGTGCCCTCACGACGGCTAAGCTTAAGCTTAGGACCGATATATCTTGCCATCTTCTTTCTCCAACAATCCTAGACCAAGTAGCTACAGCGTTATACGCGGCGCTTCTTGGGAGGACGACAACCGTTGTGCGGGATCGGAGTCACATCAGTAATATTAGTGATGCGGAAACCAGCCGCGTTCAGAGCGCGGATGGAAGACTCACGACCGGGACCCGGACCTTTGACCATGACTTCCAGGTTCTTCACGCCGTATTCTTTGGCGATCTCACCAGCACGCTCAGCAGCTACCTGGGCAGCAAACGGAGTGGACTTACGGGAACCACGGAAACCTGAACCACCGGAGGTAGCCCATGACAGAGCATTGCCCTGACGGTCAGTAATGGTCACGATTGTGTTGTTGAAAGATGCATGAACGTGCGCAATACCGTCGCTCACTTGCTTTTTAACGCGCTTGCGAGCACGAGTCGGAGTTTTAGCCATTTTCTACCTTCCCGTTACTTCTTGATAGCCTTGCGCGGACCCTTACGGGTACGAGCGTTGGTCTTGGTACGTTGACCACGAACAGGCAGGCTACGACGGTGACGCAAACCACGGTAGCAACCCAGATCCATCAAGCGTTTGATGTTCATGGAAATCTGACGACGCAAGTCACCTTCAACGGTGAATTTACCTACTTGCTCGCGCAGACTTTCGATCTGAGCTTCGTCCAAGTCTTTAATTTTCACATTCTCAGCAATACCGGCTGCGGCACAGATGGCCTTGGAGCGGGTACGACCGACGCCATAAATCGCAGTCAACGCAATGACTGCATGCTTATGGTCAGGAATGTTAATGCCAGCGATACGGGCCACTGTTCACTCCTACTTAGCGTAGATAACGACCACCACAAAGCCCGTGAGCGGATACGTGGCGGTCAACCAATACACAACAAAAGTTGGCTGGCTATATTAGCCAGCACAACTATTTGTTGCAAGTACTAACCGTAAAAAATTAGCCTTGGCGCTGTTTATGCTTTGGCTCGCTGCAAATCACACGCACCACACCGTGACGCTTGATGATTTTGCAGTTACGGCAGATTGCCTTAACGGAAGCACGAACTTTCATTGCTTAACTCCGTAACTACGCCGACCTTTAGCGGCCGTAGCCCTTCAGGTTGGCCTTCCTCAGGACGTCACCATATTGATGAGACATCATATGGGTTTGTACCTGAGCCATGAAGTCCATGATAACTACCACGATAATCAGCAGCGAAGTGCCACCGAAGTAGAACTGTACGTTCCAGGCAGTCATCAAGAACTGGGGTACCAGACAGATAAAGGTTATATAGAGCGCACCTGCCAATGTCAGGCGAGTCATAACCTTATCGATGTAACGTGCTGTCTGCTCGCCCGGGCGGATCCCCGGGATAAAGGCTCCACTCTTCTTCAAATTATCTGCTGTCTCGCGGGGGTTGAACACCAGCGCGGTATAGAAGAAGCAGAAGAAGATAATGGCTGCTGCATAGAGCATCTCATACAAGGGTTGACCCGGCTGCAGGACCATAGAGACCTGTTGCAGGATATCAGCCACCTTGCCCTCGCCCTGACCAAACCAAGAGGTAATGGTCCCTGGGAAGAGGATGATGCTGGATGCGAAAATCGCAGGAATCACACCGGCCATATTCACTTTCAACGGCAGGTGTGTGCTTTGCGCGGCGAATACTTGGCGGCCTTGTTGACGCTTGGCATAGTTAACGACGATACGACGCTGACCACGCTCCACGAACACCACAAAGTAAGTCACTGCGAAAACAATCAAGCCCAGCAACAACAACAGCAGGATGTGCAATTCCCCTTGACGTGCCTGTTCGGCCGTAGCGCCAATGGCATGAGGCAGACCAGCAACGATACCCGTGAAAATAATCAACGAGATACCATTACCAATCCCACGCTCGGTAATCTGTTCACCCAACCACATCAAGAACATGGTACCGGTGACCAGACTCACAACGGCCGTGAAATAGAAGCCCAAACCCGGATGAGTCACGAGTCCCTGCATCATATTCGGCAGACCGGTTGCAATACCAATGGCCTGGAACGTTCCCAAAACCAGCGTGCCCCAACGGGTATATTGGCTAATCTTGCGACGGCCGGATTCACCCTCTTTCTTGAGTTCAGCAAGAGCAGGATGAACCACTGTCAGCAGCTGGATAATGATCGACGCCGAAATGTACGGCATGATCCCCAGCGCAAGAATAGAAGCACGCGAGAGTGCACCACCACTGAACATGTTGAACATCTCAATGATGGTGCCCTTCTGTTGTTGGAACAACTCGGCCAGTACGGCGGCGTCAATACCAGGAATCGGCACATAAGAGCCTGCGCGGAACACGATAATTGCCCCGAGAACGAAGAGCAGACGGCTCTTCAGTTCACTCAGACCACCTTGTGCTTTAACATCCAATCCTGGTTTCTTAGCCATTGTACTGATTATTCCTCGATTTTACCGCCAGCGGCCTCGATGGCTGCACGTGCACCTTTGGTGACGGACAGACCACGAACGGTCACAGCACGGTCAATGTTGCCAGACAGAACAACTTTAGCGAAAACGATGTTCTTGGTAACAACACCGGCTTGCTTCAGAGTGCTCAAATCGACCACATCACCTTCTACCAGGGCGATTTCGTTCAGGCGCACTTCGGCAGAAACCAAAGATTTGCGAGAGAAGAAACCGAACTTCGGCAGACGGATTTTCAAAGGCATCTGGCCACCCTCGAAACCGTTGCGGACTTTACCGCCACCGGAACGAGAAGTTTGACCTTTCACACCACGACCACCGGTCTTGCCCAGACCAGAACCGATACCACGGCCCGGACGGTGCTTAACACGCTTGGAACCAGCGGCCGGAGACAGAGTATTCAGACGCATGCTTAGCCCTCCACCTTAACCATGTAATAAACCTGGTTGATCATGCCGCGTACGCAGGGAGTATCTTCCAGCTCGACGGTGTGACCAATGCGACGCAGACCCAGACCACGCAGAGTCGCCTTGTGCTTTGGCAGACGGCCGATAGAGCTGCGAGTTTGAGTTACTTTTACAGTGTTAGCCATGTCGCATTACCCCAGAATTTCTTCAACGCGCAGACCACGCTTGGCAGCGATCTGTTCCGGTGATTGACCGTGAACCAGAGCGTCTACAGTTGCGCGAACAACGTTGATTGGGTTGGTGGAACCGTAGGTCTTGGCCAGCACGTTATGGATACCGGCAACTTCCAGTACGGCACGCATGGCGCCGCCTGCAATGATACCAGTACCTTGTGAGGCCGGCTTCATGAACACGGTGGAACCGGAGTGAACACCGCGCACCGGGTGGTGCAGAGTGCCATTGTTCAGTTCAACCTTGTTCAGGTTACGTTTAGCCTGTTCCATTGCCTTTTGAATGGCAGCCGGAACTTCACGGGCCTTACCGTAACCGTAACCTACACGGCCGTTACCATCACCCACCACGGTCAACGCGGTGAAGGACATGATACGACCACCTTTAACAGTTTTCGAAACACGGTTTACTGCAATCAGCTTTTCTTGCAGTTCGCCGGCTTGAGATTCGACTTTAGCCATCTTCGACTCCTAGCTTAGAACTGAAGACCAGCGTCACGAGCAGCGGTAGCCAGAGCGGCTACACGACCGTGATACTTGAAACCGGAACGATCGAAAGATACGTTCTGAACGCCTTTGGCAATAGCACGCTCAGCGATTGCTTTACCTACTGCGGTAGCTGCATCTGCATTACCGGTAGATTTGAGCGCTTCACTGATGGCTTTCTCTACTGTAGAAGCAGAGGCCAGAACTTCGGAACCGTTGGCTGCGATAACCTGCGCATAGATATGACGCGGGGTACGGTGAACAACCAGACGGGTAGCTCCCAGTTCCTGCATCTTTTTCCGAGCACGAGTAGCACGACGGAGACGAGCTGCTTTCTTGTCCATAGTGTTACCTTACTTCTTCTTAGCTTCTTTAGTACGCACTTGCTCGTTGGCATAGCGTACACCCTTGCCCTTGTAGGGCTCCGGAGCGCGGTAAGAACGGATATCGGCGGCGACTTGGCCAACCAGCTGCTTGTCCACACCACGCAGAATGATCTCTGTGGCGGACGGACATTCAGCGGTGACACCAGCCGGCAGCGCATGCTCAACCGGGTGAGAGAAGCCCAGAGCCAGCGCGACAGCATTGCCCTTGATGGAGGCTTTGTAGCCAACACCAACCAGCTGCAGCTTGCGCTCGAAGCCTTGGGTAACACCGATTACCATGTTGTTAGCCAATGCACGTGCAGTACCGGCCTGAGCGTCAGCACCAGCGATGCCGTCGCGCGGGGCGAACTTCAGTACATTGTCTTCTTTGGTCACTTCTACACCGGCGTGGATGGAACGAACCAGAGAACCTTTACCACCTTTGATGGACAGTTCCTGACCGTTCAGAGTCACCTCTACGCCAGCAGGAATAGTGACGGGTGCCTTAGCAACGCGAGACATTTCCGACCTCCTATTAAGCGACGTAGCAGATGATCTCACCACCCATGCTTGCCTTGCGGGCAGCACGGTCGGTCATCACACCTTTAGACGTGGACACGATAGCAACACCGAGACCGCCCATGACTTTCGGCAGATCAGTAGTGCGCTTGTAAATACGCAGGCCGGGACGGCTCACGCGTTGGATCAGTTCTACAACCGGCTTGCCCTGGAAATATTTCAGTTCAATTTCCAGTTCCGGCTTCACATCACCTGCTACGGAGTAGCCAGCGATGTAACCTTCTTCCTTCAGCACTTTGGCAATAGCCACTTTCAGCTTGGAAGAAGGCATGGAAACCGCAACTTTGCTCGCCGCCTGACCGTTACGGATGCGGGTCAGCATATCCGCGATCGGATCTTGCATGCTCATAGTCTAACTCCCGAGATTCTTACCAAGAGGCCTTTTTGAGGCCCGGAATTTCGCCCTTCATGGCATGCTCACGCACCTTGATGCGAGAGAGGCCAAACTTCCGCAGGAAACCGTGCGGACGACCAGTGATGTTGCAACGGTTACGCTGGCGGGACGGACTGGAATCACGGGGCAGCTGTTGCAGTTGCAAGACAGCATCCCAACGCGCTTCTTCAGAAGCGTTCATATCAACGATGATAGCTTTCAGCTCGGTACGCTTGGTCGCGAACTTGGCTGCCAGCTTCGCACGCTTTGCTTCACGTGCTTTCATGGATGTTTTAGCCATAACCCTAACCTTACTTGCGGAATGGGAAGTTAAAGGCAGCCAGCAGAGCACGGCCTTCTTCGTCGGTATTCGCGGAAGTGGTGATGGTGATATCCAGACCACGGACGCGATCGACCTTGTCATAGTCGATTTCCGGGAAGATGATTTGCTCACGCACGCCCATGGAGTAGTTACCACGGCCATCAAACGCCTTAGCGTTCAGACCACGGAAGTCACGGATACGCGGTACGGAGATGCAAATCAGCCGTTCCAGGAACTCCCACATACGCTCGCCACGCAGGGTTACTTTACAACCTATCGGGTAGCCTTCACGAATCTTGAAGCCCGCAACAGATTTGCGTGCTTTGGTGATCAGCGGTTTCTGACCGGAAATGGCAGCCATATCGGCAGCAGCATTTTCCAGCAACTTCTTGTCAGAGATCGCTTCACCAACACCCATGTTCAGGGTGATTTTCTCGATCCGAGGGACTTGCATGATAGTCTTGTAACCGAACTGCTTGGACAGTTCATTTACTACATCGGATTTGTAGTAATCATGCAGTTTCGCCATCGTTAAACTCCAATTACTTCACAAGTTCGCCGGTGGATTTGAAGAAACGGACTTTCTTGCCGTCTTCAATCCGGAAACCAACGCGGTCAGCCTTGCCAGTGGCAGAGTTGAACAGCGCGATGTTAGATACATCGATGGGGGCTTCTTTGGTGACGATACCGCCAGCCTGACCCAATGCGGGTACCGGCTTCTGGTGTTTCTTCACCTGGTTGATGCCTTCCACGATTACCTTACCTTTTGCAATCAGGACTTGAGTGACTTTGCCACGCTTGCCCTTGTCTTTGCCGGTAAGAACAATTACTTCGTCTTCGCGACGGATTTTCGCTGCCATCGTTCGACTCCTTACAGTACTTCGGGTGCCAGGGACACAATCTTCATGAACTTCTCATTACGGAGTTCACGGGTCACCGGGCCAAAAATACGAGTACCGATTGGCTGTTGGTTGTTGTTAAGCAACACAGCCGCATTGTTGTCGAAACGGATGACAGAGCCGTCCGGACGACGAACGCCTTTACGGGTGCGTACGACCACCGCGTTATACACATCACCTTTCTTCACTTTACCGCGAGGAATAGCTTCCTTGATGGAAACCTTGATGATGTCGCCGATGCCGGCATAACGGCGGTGCGAACCACCCAGAACCTTAATACACATTACACTGCGAGCGCCGGAGTTGTCGGCAACACCCAGCATACTTTGCATCTGGATCATCTTAGTGCTCCGCTTTGTTTACTTCTTATCCCTAATGGGATCTGGCTGCCTTCAAAAGGCGCGAAACTATAACACAGGTATTTTTGAAAAGGTAGCCTAAAAAACAAACGGCCCCGATGGGGGGCCGTTTGGGCTAAAAAGTACCGAATTAGGCCTTTTCTACGACAGCAACCAGGGTCCAGGACTTGGTCTTGGACAGCGGGCGGCATTCGCGGATTTCCACGAGATCGCCAGCTTTACACTCGTTGTTCTCGTCATGTACGTGCAGCTTGGTAGTGCGCTTGATGATCTTACCGTAGATCGGGTGCTTTACCTTGCGCTCGATAGCGACGGTGATGGACTTGTCCATCTTGTCGCTAATTACACGACCTTGCAGAGTACGGATCTTGTCAGTCATTACGCACCTGCCTTCTCAGTCAGTACAGTCTTGATACGTGCGACGTCACGACGCACTTGTTTCAGAGTGTGAGTCTGAGCCAGCTGGCCGGTGGAAGCTTGCATGCGCATGTTGAATTGCTCACGCAGCAGACCCAGCAGCTCCTGGTTCAGTTCATCGACGCTCTTTTGACGCAGATCTTGGGCTTTCATCACATCACCGTCTTAATTACGAAAGTGGTCTGAACGGACAGCTTAGCTGCGGCCAGGGCAAACGCTTCACGCGCCAGAGCCTCAGGTACACCATCCATCTCGTACAGAACCTTGCCAGGCTGGATCGGGCAGACCCAATATTCCACGTTGCCCTTACCTTTACCCATACGAACTTCGAGGGGCTTTTCGGTGATGGGCTTGTCCGGGAACACACGGATCCAGATCTTACCTTGACGCTTTACGTGACGGGTCATGGCACGACGGGCTGCTTCGATTTGACGAGCAGTCAGTTGACCACGAGATGTCGCCTTCAGGCCAAAGGTACCGAAGGATACTTCGTTACCAGAGTTGGCCAGACCGCGGTTACGACCCTTATGGGTCTTGCGGAATTTAGTACGCTTAGGTTGCAACATTTACCGAATCTCCTTACTTAGCAGCGCGGCGCTTGTTGTCACGCTTGGGCTTTGCAGGAGCTTGCTCTTGAGCAGCGGCAGCGTTAACAGCAGCCAGACCGCCCAGAACTTCGCCCTTGAAGATCCAAACTTTGACGCCGATCACACCGTAAGTGGTGTGGGCTTCAGAAGTTGCGTAGTCGATGTCGGCACGCAGGGTGTGCAAAGGCACACGACCTTCACGGTACCATTCGGTACGCGCGATTTCAGCGCCGCCCAGACGACCGGACACTTCTACTTTGATGCCCTTGGCACCCAGGCGCATGGCGTTCTGTACGGCGCGCTTCATAGCGCGACGGAACATTACGCGACGTTCCAGCTGAGAAGTGATGCTGTCGGCAACGAGTTTGCCATCCAGCTCCGGCTTGCGGACTTCGGAAATGTTGATCTGAGCAGGCACGCCAGCAATAGCGGCTACGGCTTTGCGCAGTTTCTCAACGTCTTCGCCTTTCTTGCCGATCACGACACCCGGACGAGCGGTGTGAATGGTCACACGGATGCTCTTGGCCGGACGCTCGATGGTGATCTTGGACAAGGAAGCGTTTTTCAGCTCCTTGGTCAGGAACTGGCGTACTTGGAAATCGCTGTACAGGTTGTCAGCGAAGTCTTTGGTGTTCGCGAACCAGGTAGAATTCCAAGGCTTGGTAATACCCAGGCGAATGCCATTAGGATGTACTTTCTGACCCATTGCTTATCTCCCAGCCTTAGCGTCGGATACCACTACAGTGATGTGAGCGGTACGCTTGAGGATACGATCCGCGCGACCTTTGGCACGCGGGCGGATGCGCTTCATGGAGGGACCTTCGTCTACCATGATGGTGGCAACACGCAGGGCGTCGATGTCGGCGCCTTCGTTGTGCTCAGCGTTTGCAATGGCAGATTCCAGCACTTTCTTCACCAGAACCGCAGCCTTTTTCGGGCTGAAGGTCAGGATGTTCAGAGCCTTGTCTACGGACAGACCACGTACTTGATCGGCTACCAGACGAGCTTTCTGGGCAGAAGTACGGGCATAACGGTGTTTAGCGATAGCTTCCATCATTTATCCCTTAGCGCTTCTTAGCCTTCTTATCAGCAGCATGGCCGCGATAAGTACGAGTCGGTGCGAATTCACCCAGTTTGTGACCGATCATTTCTTCGGTAACGAAAACCGGAACGTGCTGACGACCATTATGGACAGCGATGGTCAAACCGATCATGTTCGGGATGATCATTGAACGACGGGACCAGGTCTTAACCGGCTTTTTATCCCCGCTTTCCACCGCTTTCTCTACCTTCTTCAGCAAGTGCAGGTCAATAAATGGACCCTTCTTGAGAGAACGTGGCATGGTGATTCCTCTATGTTAACAATTACTTGTTACGACGACGTACGATGTACTTGTCGGTACGCTTGTTCTTACGGGTCTTGAAGCCCTTAGCCTTCTGGCCCCATGGGGACACAGGCTGCATGCCCTTGTTACGACCCTCACCACCACCGTGCGGGTGATCAACCGGGTTCATCGCCATACCGCGAACGGTCGGACGAATACCACGCCAGCGGTTTGCACCGGCTTTACCCAGTTGACGCAGCATGTGCTCGGAGTTACCCACTTCACCAATGGTGGCGCGGCACTCGGCCAGAACTTTACGTACTTCGCCGGAACGCAGACGCAGAGTTACATAGTTACCTTCACGAGCCAGAATCTGGATGAAAGTACCAGCGGAACGAGCCAGCTGGGCACCTTTACCAGGTTTCATTTCTACGGCGTGAACGGTAGAACCAACCGGGATGTTACGCATCGGCAGGGAGTTACCTACCTTGATCGCAGCATCAGCACCAGAAGCGATAGCATCACCTGCTTTCAGGCCTTTCGGAGCCAGGATGTAACGACGCTCACCGTCTGCATACAGCACCAGGGCGATGTTTGCGGTACGGTTAGGATCGTATTCCAGACGCTCTACTTTGGCCGGAATGCCGTCTTTGTCGCGTTTGAAGTCGACGATACGGTAGTGTTGCTTGTGACCACCACCGATATGACGGGTGGTGATACGGCCGTTGTTGTTACGACCACCGGACTTGCTTTTGCTGTCCAGCAGAGCGGCGAAGGGCTTGCCCTTGTACAGCTCTTGGTTGACGATCTTGACGACGTGGCGGCGGCCCGGAGAAGTAGGCTTGCACTTAACGATTGCCATTTTTGAGAACTCCTCTTACTCGGCTGCGCCCATGAAGTCGATGTCCTGACCAGCTTTCAGGGTCACATAAGCCTTTTTCCAATCGGAACGACGGCCTACACGCGCACCTGAGCGCTTGGTCTTACCCTTCATGTTCAGGGTACGGACGGTCTCAACTTCGACCTCGAACAGTTTCGCAACTGCAGCTTTGACTTCCGCCTTGGTGGCATCAACAGCAACTTTGAACACGATAGTGTTCTGCTTTTCTGCGACCATGGTGCTCTTTTCAGAGATGTGCGGAGCCTTCAGAACTTTCAACAGACGTTCTTCGCGGATCATGCCAGCATCTCCTCGATTTGCTTAACTGCGTCAGCAGTCATCAGAATCTTGTCGAAAGCGATCAGGCTGACCGGGTCGATACCGGCAACATCACGCACGTCGACCTTGTACAGGTTGCGAGCAGCCAGGAACAGGTTCTCATCGACTTCAGCAGTCACGATCAGAACGTCAGTCAGTTCCATTTCTTTCAGCTTGGCGATCAGTTCTTTGGTCTTCGGCGCTTCGATGCCGAATTTCTCGACAACGATCAGGCGCTCTTGACGTACCAGCTCGGACAGGATGCTACGGATAGCGCCGCGGTACATCTTCTTGTTTACTTTCTGGCTGTGATCTTGCGGCTTAGCAGCAAAGGTCACACCACCGGAACGCCAGATGGGCGAACGGATGGAGCCAGCACGGGCACGACCAGTACCCTTCTGACGCCACGGCTTTTTGCCGCCACCAGACACTTCAGAGCGAGTCAGCTGCGCACGAGTACCCTGACGGGCACCAGCGGCATATGCAACGACGACCTGGTGAACCAGAGCTTCGTTGAATTCGCGCCCGAAGGTAGTCTCGGAAACTTCAAGAGCGCTCTTGGCGTCTTTCATTACCAATTCCATTACTATCTCCTCAGACGTTACGCTTTGACGGCAGGTTTGACGATCACGTTGCCGTTGGTTGCACCCGGTACTGCGCCTTTGATGAGCAGCAGGTTGCGTTCAGCGTCAACACGAACCAGTTCCAGGTTCTGAGTCGTTACACGCTCAGCACCCATGTGACCAGCCATCTTTTTGCCCTTGAATACACGGCCCGGGGTCTGGTTTTGACCGATGGAGCCAGGTACACGGTGGGACAGGGAGTTACCGTGGGTCATATCCTGGGTGCGGAAGTTGTGGCGCTTTACAGTGCCCGCAAAACCTTTACCCTTGGATGTGCCGGTAACGTCAACCATCTTAACGTCAGCGAGAAGATCTACTTTCAGCTCGCTACCAACAGTGAAAGTTTCACCGTTGTTCAGGCGGAACTCCCACAGACCGCGACCGGCTTCTACACCAGCTTTGGCGAAGTGGCCAGCTTCCGGCTTGGTCACACGGCTGGCTTTCTTGGCGCCAGTGGTAACCTGAATAGCGTTGTAGCCGTCGGTTTCTACAGATTTGACCTGAGTTACACGGTTAGCTTCAACTTCGATAACAGTCACCGGGATAGAAACGCCATCTTCAGTGAAGATGCGAGTCATACCCACTTTGCGACCTACAAGACCGATTGTCATTGTTATCAACCTCTTTCCGTAATTAACCCAGGCTGATCTGGACGTCTACACCAGCTGCCAGATCCAGACGCATCAGGGCGTCTACGGTCTTGTCAGTCGGCTCAACGATGTCTACCAGACGCTTGTGAGTGCGGATCTCGTACTGATCACGCGCATCTTTGTTGACGTGCGGGGAGATCAGGACGGTGAAGCGCTCTTTGCGAGTCGGCAGCGGAATAGGACCGCGAACCTGCGCGCCGGTGCGCTTTGCAGTTTCAACGATTTCCGCAGTGGATTGATCGATCAGGCGATGATCAAAAGCCTTCAGGCGGATACGGATTCTTTGGTTCTGCATTGACAGAGCTCCAATAGATAAAAGAACATAAATCAACACCGCCCGACCGAGATTACTCCCGCCAGAGGTGTGATTTTTCACGTTTCCTCCCATATCGGGAGGACTGTATGGCTGGCGACTCGTAAGCGGGAAGCTCAGCAGCAGACATATCGTCTGGCATGCCTCATGGGCAAGCGGAGGGGATTATACGGATTTTTTCAATTCGCGCAAGAGAAGGCGGACAGATTGTGCGCAACTTTGTGTGACGGATGGATCTCGCCGGCGATCGCTCTCCTGCCAGCCACAAAGCGGTAACGACAATGTTGCAAACAGGCTGATAGACTGCCCCCTTGCCTCAGTCAGCGGAACGACCCCGATGCTCAAGAATCAGAAGAAAGCCTATCAATACGGACTCTGCGCCGTCGCCCTCTGGTCGACGGTAGCCACCGCCTTCAAGATATCCCTCGCCTACTTCGAGCCGGTGCAGTTGCTGCTGGTCGCCGCCATCACCTCGACTCTGACCCTGGGGTCCATCGTGGCGATCCAGGGCAAGCTGCCCCTGCTGCTGAGCTATCTCAGGGCCCGCCCCTTCTACTATCTGGCCCTGGGGGTGCTGAACCCCTTCCTTTACTACCTGCTGCTGTTCAAGGCCTATGACCTGCTGCCTGCCCAGCAGGCCCAGACCCTCAACTACACCTGGGCCATCACCTTGAGTTTGCTGGCCGTCCCCTTCCTCGGCCAGAAGCTCCGGCGCCGTGACGGCGTGGCCATAGTCCTTGGCTACTTCGGCGCCCTGGTGATCGCCACCAGGGGGGACGTGTTCGGCCTGCAGTTTGACAGCCCGCTCGGGGTGACGCTGGCCCTGGTCTCTACCCTCATCTGGGCCGGCTACTGGATCCTCAACACCCGCAACCAGGGGGATCCCATCGTCAGCCTGCTGCTTGGCTTCCTCATCAGCCTGCCGTTCATCGTGGTGGCGACTTGGCTGCTCGCCGACTTTGCCATGACCGCCTGGCAGGGCTGGCTCGGAGCCATCTATGTGGGACTGTTCGAGATGGGATTCGGCTTCGTGCTCTGGCTGATGGCCCTGCGCCATGCCACCAACACGGCCCCCATCAGCAACCTCATATTCATCTCGCCGTTTGCTTCGCTGGTGCTGCTCAACCTCTTGATCGGCGAAGCCATTCATCCCGCCACCCCCATAGGGCTGGCGCTGATCGTCGCCGCCCTGCTGATCCAGCAACTCAAATACGGCAAGCGCTACCGCAAGACGGCCGAGCCACAAGCCTGACAATGCAGAAGGGCGCATCCACAGATGCGCCCTTCGTTCAATCCATCCACTCCAGCGGCTGGTGCTTGGGTAGCCGGATCTCCACCAGCAAGCCCCGCAGATCAGAGCGGCCCAGCTTGATGGTGCCGTGGTGCTGGGACACTATCTTGGCGACTATGGCCAGCCCCAGGCCACTGCCACCGCCGGTGCGCGCCAGATTGCCCTGGGTAAAGGGTTTGAGCACCCGGGAGTAGTCCTGCTCCGCTATCCCGGGGCCATTGTCGGATAGCCGCAACCTGACCCAGTGGCCATCGTCCTTCAGCTCGGCCTGCAGCCGGGTCGCGCCGTAGCGCAGCGCATTGCCCGACAGGTTGTTGAGGATGCGGCGGATGCTGATGGGATGGCAGGCCACCCGCACCGCCTGCTCCGGCAGGAGCAGCTCCACTTCCAACCCCTGATCGGTCTGCATCAGCAGCGCATCGTGGATGAGCTGGGTCAGGTCGATCGGATGGGCATCCAGCCCCTCGTTCGGGCGTATGTAGTCGATGAACTGATCTATGATGCCGTTGGACTCGTCGATGTCCGCATTGATGCTCTCCTTGAGGTACTCATCCCCGGAGGACATCATCTCGGTCGCCAGCCGGATGCGGGTCAGGGGCGTGCGCAGATCGTGGGAGACCCCGGCCATCATCAGGTTGCGCTCTTCGATCAGGCCCTTGATGGAGTGCGACATGTGGTTGAAGGTGCGAGTCAGGCGGCGTACCTCCCGCGAACCGTGCTCTCCCAGGGCATCGGGGAACTGGCCCCGCGCCACGGCCACGGCCCCCGCCTCCAGATCTTCCAGCGGCCGCACCAGCTGGCGGGCGAAGCGCCAGGCCGCAAACAGGGTCACTACCAGCAGCACGCTCATGTAGATGATGAGGGGCTCTATGTCGTCATCCTCGATCTCGGTCAGGGGGATGCGCACCCACATCTGGCTGGCCTGGGGCGGCTGGATCCAGATGATGTAGTGATCCTGGATCTCGACCCTGACCCTGGTTTCCCCCTTCAGCTCGCGGCTGATGTTCTCCTCCAGATAGGGGTAGGGCTTGGAATCCTTGAGTCCGTGCTGCTCCGCCTCGCTCTGGGTGTAGATGTCGCTGCCCGTGGTCACATAGACCAGCGCCTCGGCATCCTCGCTCAGCGCCAGCTGGTTGCTGTCGGCAGGGAAGATGAGCTTGACCTGATTGGCCAGCAGGTGGCTGATCTGCTTGACGGTGGGCGCCAGCAGATAGTTGTAGAAGGTGGCGTAGGAGACAACCTGATAGACCACCAGCACGGCGGCCAGGAACCAGAGCATGCGGGAGAACATGCTACCCACTTTTTTCATTCCCCGTCACCGTCCGGCACGAAGACATAGCCCAGGCCCCACACTGTCTGCAGGTAACGGGGCTGGGCCGGATCCTGCTCCAGCAGGCGGCGCAGACGGGAGACCTGCACATCTATGCTGCGCTCTGTGGCTGTGTATTCCCGGCCCCGGGCCAGGTTCATCAGCTTGTCCCGGGAGAGCGGCTCGCGAGGGTGGCTCACCAACACCTTGAGGACGGCAAACTCGCCGCTGGTCAAGGCCACCGGCTCCCCGTCACGGCTCAGCTCGCGGGTCGCCAGGTTGAGTTGATAGGTGCCAAAGCTCACCATCTTCTCGGCTGTGGAGGGGGCGCCGGGCAGCTCGACGGTATGGCGGCGCAACACGGCGCGGATCCGGGCCAGCAACTCACGGGGGTTGAACGGCTTGGGCAGATAGTCATCCGCCCCCATCTCCAGACCGACGATGCGATCCACTTCGTCCCCCTTGGCGGTGAGCATCAGCACCGGGATCTGGTTGCCCGCCTCCCGCAGGCGGCGGCAGATGGAGAGCCCGTCCTCCCCCGGCAGCATCAGGTCGAGTACCATCAGGCTGAAGTTCTCGCGTGTCAGCAGGCGATCAGCCTGCTCTCCATTGGCAACACCCCGCACCACAAATCCCTGTTCGGTGAGGTAACGCTCCAGCAGGGAGCGTAGTTTCAGGTCGTCGTCGACCACCAGGACCTTGTATTGCTGACTCATTGCCGCCTCTCCTCTCTGTCTCCTCCCAATACTAGGGCCCGCTCTGGCAACCACAAAGCATAAATATGTTACCGGTTATTACCCTTGGCCGGGGGATCCCGTGGATGAAACAGCTCCGAGCGGGCCTTTTTCCATGCATTTCTGCTCGACACTCGGACGCCAATGGCTAAGATCCCGAGCAAGACGACGCAACCCACCATGCAGGCAGCAGGGACTGATAAGCCCATGAAAACCAAACTCATCACCCGTGAAGGCTACAACCAGCTCCGGCAGGAACACGACACCCTGTGGCGCGAGGAGAGACCCGAGGTCACCAAGAAGGTTGCCTGGGCGGCGAGCCTCGGGGATCGCAGCGAGAACGCCGACTACCAGTACAACAAGAAGCGGCTGCGGGAGATAGACCGCCGGGTCCGCTACCTGCGCAAGTGCCTGGAGGAGCTGACCATAGTCGATTACTCCCCCTCCCAGGAGGGCAAGGTGTTCTTCGGCGCCTGGGTCGAGGTGGAGAGTGAAGAGGGAGAGACCAAGCGCTTTCGCATCGTCGGCTATGACGAGATCTTCGGTCGCAAGGATTACATCTCCATCGACTCCCCCATGGCCCGCGCCCTGCTCAAGAAAGAGGTCGGCGACGAGGCAATAGTGCGCACGCCAGTGGGTGACGCCTGCTGGTATGTCAACGACATCAGCTACCCCAAGTGACCCTGCCGGGAGAGCGCGGGCCCACCCGCCCCGGTGACCACCTGCCCCTGCGGGGTCAGGCTGGCACCCTTGCCCGGGGTGGCATCCCCAGCGTCGACCTCATATAGTGCTCACACCCGGCGCCTTGCGGCGCCAACCGGCCCGCGCGGCAGTGGCTTGGCTGGTACCTTGAGTACCGCTAGGACAGACCCCCTGTACGGCGACATAGCCCCGTGCTGGCCAGTTAGACAGGACCCGACCACAGAGACCCCAGATGCACAGCCATGTAATTGAGAGACAGATTGCCGGTGAGCTGAATGCCCGCCCGGAACAGGTGCAGGCCGCCGTGCGCCTGCTGGATGAAGGCTCGACCGTTCCCTTTATCGCCCGTTATCGCAAGGAGGTGACCGGCGGTCTGGACGACAGTCAGCTGCGTACCCTGGAGAGCCGCCTCGGCTATCTGCGTGAACTGGAGGATCGCCGCCAGGTGATCCTTCGCTCCATCGAGGAACAGGGCAAGCTGACCCCCGAGCTGGCGCGCGAGCTGAACGGTGCCGACAGCAAGACCCGGCTCGAAGATCTCTACCTCCCCTACAAGCCCAAGCGTCGCACCAAGGGGCAGATGGCCATCGAAGCTGGGCTGGAGCCGCTGGCCAACCTGTTGCTCACCGATCCCATGAAGGATCCCGAGCAAGCGGCAGCCCGCTTCCTCAATGCCGAGCAGGGAATAAACGACAGCAAGGCCGCCCTCGACGGCGCCCGTTACATCCTGATGGAGCGCTTCGCCGAGCAGGCCGACCTGCTGGAGAAGCTGCGTGACTACCTGTGGCACAACGCCACCCTGCGTGCCCGCGTGGTGGCCGGCAAGGAGCAGGAAGGGGCCAAGTTCAAGGACTACTTCGAACATGACGAACCGCTGCACAAGGCCCCCTCCCACCGGGTGCTGGCCATGCTGCGCGGGCGCAACGAGGGGATCCTCAACCTGGCGCTGGTCACCGGTGACGATGAGAGTGCCAGCCCCTGCGAAGGGATCATCGCCCATCACCTCAAACTCAATCTGCAGAGCCGTCCGGCCGACAAGTGGCTGCAGGGGGTGGTGAGCTGGACCTGGAAGATCAAGCTCTCCCTGCAGATGGAAACCGAGCTTATCGGCCGCATCCGCGAATCGGCAGAGGACGAGGCGATCAAGGTGTTCGCCATGAACCTCAAGGATCTGCTGATGGCAGCGCCGGCCGGCATGCGCTGCACCATGGGGCTGGATCCCGGCATCCGCACCGGGGTCAAGGTAGCCGTGGTGGATGCCACCGGCAAGCTGGTCGATCACGCCACCATCTACCCGTTCGAACCCAAGCGCCAGATTGACCAGAGCCTCAAGACCCTGAGCGAGCTGTGCCAGAAGCACAAGGTCGAGCTCATCAGCATAGGCAACGGCACCGCCTCCCGGGAGACCGACCGCCTGGTGAGCGATCTGTTCGAGCGCTACCCCGCCGCCAAGGCGCAGAAGATAGTGGTGAGCGAGGCAGGCGCCTCGGTCTACTCCGCCTCCGAACTCGCCTCCCAGGAGTTCCCGGATCTCGATGTCTCCATCCGTGGTGCCGTCTCCATCGCCCGCCGCCTGCAGGACCCCCTGGCCGAGCTGGTCAAGATCGATCCCAAGAGCATAGGCGTGGGCCAGTACCAGCACGACGTCGGCCAGAGCCAGCTGGCCCGCCGGCTGGATGCCGTGGTCGAGGATTGCGTGAACGCGGTCGGCGTGGATGTGAATACCGCCTCGGTCGCCCTGCTCAACCGGGTTTCCGGCCTCTCCCAGACCCTGGCCCAGAACATAGTCGCCTATCGGGATGAGCACGGCGCCTTCAAGAGCCGCCAGCAACTACTGAAGGTGAGCCGACTCGGACCCAAGGCGTTCGAGCAGTGCGCCGGCTTCCTGCGCATTCGCGGCGGCAACAATCCGCTGGACGGCTCGGCGGTGCACCCGGAATCCTATCCAGTGGTGGAGCGGATCCTCGCCCAACTTGAACAGACAGTCGACAGCCTGCTCGGCAACAGCAGCTTGCTGCGCAGCCTGAAACCGGCCGACTACACGGACGAGCAATTCGGCGTGCCCACTGTCACCGACATCATAGGCGAGCTGGACAAGCCGGGCCGGGATCCGCGCCCCGAGTTCAAGACTGCCACCTTCAGGGACGGGGTGGAGAAGATAAGCGACCTGGTGCCCGAGATGGTGCTGGAAGGTGTGGTCACCAACGTCACCAATTTCGGCGCCTTCGTCGACATCGGCGTCCATCAGGACGGGCTGGTGCACATCTCCTCCCTGACCGACCGTTTCGTCAAGGATCCCCGCGAGGTGGTCAAGGCGGGGGACATAGTGCGGGTCAAGGTGCTGGAGGTGGATGTACCGCGCAAGCGCATCAGCCTGACCATGCGCCTCGACGAGAAAGCGGGGCAACCCGCCCGCAAGCCAGCGGAATCCCGCCCATCGGGTGCAGGCAGCGCCAGACCCAGGCAGGAGCCGAAACAGGGTGCCCCAGCCGGTGGCGCCATGGGCAACGCCTTCGCCGCCGCCCTCTCCAAGATGAAGAAGTGATTGCCCCGAAACGACAAAAGCCCCGCGAGGGGCTTTTTTACATCGCCGGCATAGACCCGGACTCGCTCAGATGTCCTGGCTGAAGGTCTGACGAGGAGCGGGCCTGACGGCCTGCTGGTAGTGCTGGGCTATCACCTGATTGCGCCTGTCCATGTAGGCACCGAGCGGCCCGATTGAAGCACCTCTGACGTCCATCAGCTCCTTGCGGGCCTGGGCCTCTTTGGCGGTGGCGGCGCGGGCCACGCTCAGATCCTGTGACGAGGGCTCTGCCGGTGCCAGGGCGGCGGCACGCACCTGCTGCATCTTGGCGAGAGTGGCAGCCGGGTCGCCCGGGATGGCGCCGATGTCGATGGCCACCTCACCCCCGGTGGCATAACGCTTGCCATCCGGCCCATGGGAAAACTGGTAGCTGGGGCTGCCCGCATGCTCGCCGCCTGCCATCTGGTGCGCCTGCTCATGCTTGCGTACCTCGAGATCCCGCTCAACAAACGCGGCCAGCTGGCGCTGCTGCCTCTGTTGCTCCTGCTGTTCGGGATCCTGCTGCTGCCGGCGCTGGCTCTCCTCCCCCGTGGCCTCGACGAAGTGATGGGACGGGGGCGTCGGGCTGGCCTGCGCATTATCCCGGGTCGAAGCGGCGGGCGGATTGGGATTGGCCTGGGCGGCTCTGGCCTTGTCTTTCTGGGAGGCAACGCCGGACTCGGCGGCGGAGGCCTCACCCTGACGTGTGGGGGGCACCAACTCAGCACGGCGGTTGTCAGTCTGCACCGATTCAGTCTGCGGTTGCAGCTGATTGGGGATCAGGGGCGGCAGGCTGACGTTGATGTTCATCTCACACCTTGATGTCTATCAGGGTGCCCAACATGTCGCTGGCGGTCTGGATCACCTTGGCGGAGGCGCCGGCATGCAGCTCGGCCACCTTGAGATTGACCAGCTCGTCCGTCACCTGTACCTGGTCGCCCGCCGGGGTGTTGAGGCGGGCGAGCTGCCCGGATGCCTGACCGGCCAGTTGCTCGGCCCGCTGGAACCCCTGTACGCCCGTGGTCATGACAGAATCGATACGCATCGGCTCACTCCTTTCATGGTTGGCTGATTATCCACCACCTAGAGGCGTTATTGAAGCATGTCGCTCAAGGATCAGCCAATGAACTGTCGCAACAGGGTAATGAAAGGCTCTGGGTGGGAGATGAAGGGGGCGTGGGAGGCCTTCTCCAGCACCAGGCTGCGACTAGCGGGATAGCGCTCGTCCAGCAGCGGTATGGCTGCCTTGGGCACCAGGGAATCCAGCCGGCCATAGATGCGTAACCAGGGCAGATCCAGGCCGACCAGCTCATCCCGCAGATCCACGTCGGCCAGCAGGCCGAGACCCGCCTCCAGCGCGGCAAGCTGGGGGGCCGGACGCTCCGCCAGCCAGTGGCGCAACTGGCGAATGTCGTTTCTAGCATGCTCGCTGCCCATGGCCTGGATCGCCAGGAAACGCTCTATGGTCTGCATGAAGTCCCCCGCCAGCATCTGGTTGAACCCCGCAAGCACCTTGGGGGCAATCCCGGGCCAGTCTTCGCGGGCCATGAAGCAGGGGGAGCTGGCGACCGTGATGAGGGAGTGAAGCCGCTCGGGCCGGGTCAGGGCCAGCTGGCTCGCCACCAGACCACCAAGGGACCAGCCAAGCAGATGGCATTTTTCCGGCAGGACTGTGGCAACCTGCTCCGCCAGCCAGGGCAAGGAGTAGTCACTCCCCTCGCCAAGAGGGCTGTTGCCAAACCCGGGCAAGTCCACCAGGTGCAGCCGATAGTGGGCCGCCAACTGCTGGGCAATACCGTGCCAGACAGCACCATTCATGCCCCAGCCATGCAACAACACCAGGTCCTGACCCTGGCCAAACCGCTCAACCGATACGCTCATCTAGACTCAAGATCCCTGTTCATCTGCTTGGAGCCTGCATGTTAAAGCGGCTGCTCGCCAAAGCAAGTCCGATCCTCGGCAGCCGGCCCGACTGGCTCGGCCTCTGCCTGCTCTGTCGCCAGCCCTGTGATGACCAGCCTCTGTTGTGCAGCTGGTGTCAGCACTCCCTGCACCAGCCTTGCCGCAAATGCAGGCTGTGCGCGACCCCCTTGCCAGAGCACCATGCAGGAAACGAGCTGCTGTGCGGACGCTGCCAGCGCAGGCCGCCGCCCTGGGAGCGGCTGCAGGTGATAGGTGACTATCAGCTCCCCTACTCCCTGCTCATTCCCCGGCTGAAATACTCGGGCCAGATCCTGCTGGCGCCGCTGCTCGCCCGCCTGCTGGCCGACCATCTGGAGGGAGACGATCCCCCCGAGGCCATCATTCCGGTCCCCCTGCACTGGTGGCGCCAGTGGTGGCGCGGCTTCAATCAGGCGGAAGAGATTGGACTGGCCCTTGGCGCGCTCACCGGCATCCCCTGCGACACCCGGCTGCTGCGCAGGATCAGGGCCACTCCGCAGCAAACCCGGCTCAGTGCCGGCCAGCGGCGGCGCAACCTGCGCGGCGCCTTTCAGATAGCACCCCACAGCTATCGTCACGTAGCCCTGCTCGACGATGTGGTCACCACAGGCGCCACCGCCGGCCAGCTCAGCCGTTTACTCCGCAAAAGTGGCGTTGAGAAGGTGGAAGTGTGGGCACTTTGCCGCACGCAGAGGCACATCAAATAGCCGGGGCGGCATGGATAGGAGGAAATAGCGGTCTGGCGTCTTGTCATGCGCTTGTTGCGCTCAGGGTCACATAGGGTAGCCATCGACACGCTACCCAAGCCCCGCCAAGCGAGTTATCATGAATACCCTAGTCGTACACTCAGGTTTATGAGGATAGTGATGATCAGCATTTCCGACACCGCCCAGGCCCACTTCCGCAAGTTGCTGGAGAAGCAGCCTGATGGCACCAACATCCGGGTGTTTGTGGTCAATCCGGGAACCCAGAATGCCGAGTGCGGCGTATCCTATTGCCCACCCGACGCGGTCGATCCGGAAGATCAACACCTGCCCTTCAGCGGCTTCGACTGTCTGGTCGATCCTCTGAGCGCCCCTTATCTGATCGATGCCACCATCGACTTCGTCACCGATCAGATGGGCTCCCAGCTCACCCTCAAGGCGCCCAACGCCAAGATGCGCAAGGTGGCCGACGATGCCCCCCTGGCCGATCGCATCGAATACGTGCTGATGTCAGAGGTGAACCCCATGCTGGCCGGTCACGGCGGCAAGGTGACCTTGATTGACATCACCGACGACAAGCTGGCGATTTTGCAGTTCGGTGGTGGTTGCAACGGCTGTTCACAGGTGGATTACACCCTGAAAGAGGGGATCGAGAAGCAGCTGCTGGAGAAATTCCCGGGCGAGCTCAACGGCGTGAAAGATGCCACCGAGCACCAGCGTGGCGATCACTCCTACTATTGATTTGTCCTTTACGGCAAAGAAAAGGCCCCGCCAGCTGGCGGGGCCTTTTGCATTCTGCGGCGGGCAGATTACTCGTCCTTCTTGTCTCGCGACAGCAGGGCGATGGCCGCCTCTTTCGGGTTCTTGCCTTCGTACAGCACCTTGAAGATCTGCTCGCAGATGGGCATCTCGACGCCACAACGGGCCGCCAGCAGATGCACCTCCTTGGTGTTGCGATAGCCTTCCACCACCTGACCGATCTCGGTCATGGCGGTTTCCACCGACTTGCCGGCCCCGAGGGCCAGACCGAAGCGACGGTTGCGGGACTGGTTGTCGGTACAGGTCAGCACCAGATCCCCGAGCCCCGCCATCCCCATGAAGGTCTTGGCATCCGCACCCAATGCGGCACCGAGGCGCTGCATCTCCACCAGGCCCCGGGTGATGAGCGCGGTTCTGGCGTTGGCGCCAAAACCCAGCCCGTCGGAGAGACCGGCACCGATGGCGATGACGTTCTTGACCGCCCCGCCCAGTTGCAGACCGATGAAGTCCGGATTGGTATAGACCCGGAACGAGCGGCCGCAGTGCAGCAGTTGCGAGAGATCGTCGGCGAAGTCGTCGTGAGTCGATGCCACAGAGATGGCGGTCGGCAGGCCGGCGGCCAGCTCTCTGGCGAAAGTCGGACCGGAGATCACCGCCAGCGGGATAGTCTCCCCCAGCACGTCACGGGCCACGTCCTGCAGCAGGCGGCCGCTGTCCGGCTCCAGCCCCTTGGTGGCCCAGGCGATACGGGTATCCGGGCGCAGGAAGGGTTTGACCCGGGCCAGCACCTGACCGAACACATGGCTCGGCACCACCAGCAGCAACACGGGAGCAGCCTGCACCGCCGCTTGCAGATCCGCAGTCAGCTGCAGATCGGCGGGGAAAGGGACATCAGGCAGAAACGCCTTGTTGCAGCGATCTTGTTCCAGCTCGGCGACATGGGCGGGATCGTGACCCCACAGCAGGGTCGGATGGCCGTTGCGCGCCAGAGAAATGGCAAGGGCGGAGCCATAAGACCCCGCCCCCAAGACCGAGATTGCGATCTGGTCGGCCATTATCAGGCTTCCGCAGTCGCCTGCTGGGCCTGAACCTGTGCCATGTGCTGGGCAAACAGGGCGTCGAAGTTGACCGGTGCCAGGTTCAGCTGCGGGAAGGAACCCTTGCTCACCAGGTTGGCCACGGCTTCGCGGGCATAGGGGAACAGGATGTTCGGGCAGAAAGCGGCCAGGCAGTGTGCCAGCTGCGGCTCCGGCAGGTTGCCGATGGTGAAGATACCGGCCTGCTGCACTTCACACAGGAAGGCGGTCTCGGTTTCCAGCTTGCAGGTCACGGTCAGGGTCAGCACGACCTCGTACACGCCGTCGGCCAGGACATTGGTCTTGGTGTCCATGTCCAGCTTGACGTCCGGCTGCCACTCTTTCTGGAAGATGTGCGGAGTATTGGGGGCTTCGAAGGAGACATCCTTGGTGTAGACACGCTGGATGTGGAATTCCGGTTGCACTTCCTGATTGTTGATTTCGTCAGCCATTTCGTTTGATTCCTTTTTAAGACAATGAGTGGGCGCAGGCCCTTAAATCAGCGTTTTTTGGTCACCGGCAGATTATCTGCACGCCATTGGGCCATGCCACCGCTGAGCACATATACCTGTTTGAAACCGGCTTTGCTCAGTTGGCGACCCGCGCCACCAGCGGTCATCCCCGACTCGCACACCACTATGATGGGGGCATCTTTGTGCTTTTCAACCGGTCCCAGATTGTTCGCCTGGATCTGGGTGAGGGGCAGGTGATGGGCGCCGGCCAGATGACCCTTGGCAAACTCATCCTGACTGCGAATGTCCACCACGGTGGCATTTTCACGGTTGATCAGCAGGGTGGCGCCGTGATTGTTCACCGCCTTCACCGGAGAAAAACGAGCACGCACAGTGGTGTACACCAGGGTGCCTGCCAGGCCGAACCAGGCTGCTGCCAGCAGCGGGTTGCGGGCCGCAAAATCCAAATACTCTTGCATCTTCTACTATCCAGGGACCAAGACAAGGGCCCGAGTATACATGGGGCCCTTGATAAGATCAGCCATCTTGGCGGCAAAGCGAGAGCAAGCTCCCATCAGGGATTGCCCGCCCCAGACCGGCTTAGGGACGGGGCTGCCACCCGCTGCGGGGGAGAGGCGCCAGGGGGAGAACCGTGCACAAAGACAAGCCGGCAACATGCCAAATACAGCCGGATAACAGGTAAAAACAGAGGTGGAAGAGGGACTTGGCTATCAGGTGACTATTTCGGCAGATGTAGTAATATTACGCTAGTTTCACTTCCCGCAATTCATTCCTATCCGAGAGGACATAGTCTTATGTCAACAGCTAAGAAACCTTTGGTTCTGGTCATCATGGACGGTTGGGGCTACAGCACCAAGCAAGAGCACAACGCCGTTGCCGCCGCCAAGACCCCGAACCTGGACCGCCTGGCCCGTGACTACACCAGCACCCTGATCTCCGGCTCCGGCCTGGATGTGGGTCTGCCGGACGGCCAGATGGGCAACTCCGAAGTGGGCCACGTCAACATAGGCGCCGGTCGCATCGTCTATCAGGAGCTGACCCGCATCTCCAAAGACATCCAGGACGGCGACTTCTTCCAGAACGTCGAGCTGGGCAAGGCTGTTGACGCTGCCGTGACCAAGGGCAAGGCCGTGCACATCATGGGTCTGATGTCCCCGGGTGGCGTACACAGCCACGAAGAGCACATCATGGGCATGATCGAAATGGCCGCCAAGCGTGGCGCCGAGAAGATCTACTTCCACGCCTTCCTGGATGGCCGCGACGTGCCGCCGCGCTCCGCCCAGTCCTCCATCGAGCAGTTCGATGCCCTGTTCGCCCGCCTGGGCAAGGGTCGTTTCGCCTCCATGATCGGCCGTTACTTCGCCATGGACCGTGACAACCGCTGGGATCGCGTGCAGCAAGCCTATGACCTGATGACCCAGGGCAAGGGCGAGTTCACCGCCGACAACGCCACCGACGCCCTGGCTGCCGCCTATGCCCGTGAGGAGAACGACGAGTTCGTCAAGGCCACCCGCATCGGCGACGCCGCCCCTATGATCGACGGCGATGCGCTGATCTTCATGAACTTCCGTGCCGACCGTGCCCGCGAGATCACCCGCGCCTTCGTCGACAGCGACTTCACCGGCTTCGCCCGTGCCGCCACCCCGGCGCTGAACTTCGTGATGCTGACCGAGTACGCGGCCGACATCAAAACTGCCTGCGCCTACCCGCCCACTGCCCTGGTCAACACCCTGGGCGAGTGGCTGGCCAAGCAGGGCAAGACCCAGCTGCGCATCTCCGAGACCGAGAAGTACGCTCACGTCACCTTCTTCTTCAACGGTGGCGAAGAAGATTGCTTCACCGGTGAAGACCGCGAGATCGTCGCCAGCCCGAAAGTGGCCACCTATGACCTGCAGCCGGAAATGAGCTCCGAAGAGCTGACCGACAAGCTGGTCGGCGCCATCAAGAGCGGCAAGTACGACGTCATCATCTGCAACTACCCGAACGGCGACATGGTTGGCCACACCGGCGTGTTCGATGCGGCCGTCAAGGCCTGCGAAGCCGTTGACCACTGCATCGGTCGCGTCACCGAGGCCCTGGCCGAAGTGGGTGGCGAGTGCCTGATCACCGCCGACCACGGCAACGCCGAGAAGATGCTGGACGAAGAGACCGGTCAGGCCCACACCGCCCACACCAATCTGCCGGTTCCCCTCATCTATTTCGGTCGCAAAGCCGAGGTTGCTGAAGGTGGCAAACTGTCCGATCTGGCCCCGACCATGCTGACCCTTATGGGTCTGCCGGTGCCGCCGGAAATGACTGGCAAGCCCCTGATGATTCTGAAATAATCCTGCCCCATGCGGGGATGCGAAGTTATTTCACAGAAAACCAGTCGCGTCGGCCTGTTGGCCGGCGCGCTGTTTTTTTGCCTGATCGGCGGTGCCGGCACGGCCCAGGCTGCGAACCAGCAGCTGGGGGCCATGCAGTCCGAGATCAAGGAACAGCAGAAGACCCTCAAGCTCAGCAAGCAGGAGCTTGCCAAACTCAACACCCAGCTCAAGGCTGACGAGCAGGCCATCTCGGCCGCCGCCGCCAAGCTGGATCAGACCAGACTGCAACTGAAGCAGAACCAGCAGAAGCTGGCAGCTCTGCAGCAGGACAAGCTGGCGCTGGAACAACAAGCCAAACACCAGAAACAGTTGCTGGCCAAGCAGGCGGAAAGCGCCTTCCAGGCGGGCAACCACGACTACCTCAAACTGCTGCTCAATCAGCAGGATCCGGCCAAGCTGAGCCGCTCTCTCGATTACTACGACTATCTCAACAAGGCTCGCATCGAAGCCATAGACGCCCTGCGCACCACCCGCAACAAGCTGGCGAAAAACCAGCTGGCCACCAAAGAGACCGAGACCAGGCTGCAGACCCTGCTGAGCGAACAGCAGCAGCATCACCAGAGCCTGCTGGCCAGCCAGCAGAGCCGTGCCAAGGTGCGCAACCAGTTGCAGCAGTCGGTGCAAAACGACGAACAGAAGCTCACCAAGCTGGTCAAGGCGGAAAAGGCCCTGAAGGCCAGGCTGGAAGAGTTGCGTCGCCAGCAGGAAGAGAAGGAACGCCGCGAGCGGGCCGAGCGGGAGCGCCTCGCCAAGATCAAGGCCGAGCAGGAGCGCCAGCGCCGCCTGGAAGCCCAGCGCCTGGCCGCCGAGCAGAAGCGGATTGCGGAGCAACAGCGGATCGCGGCCCAGCAACAGAAGGCGGGCGAACAACAACGGCTCGCCGCCGAGCAGCAGAGAGTCACCGAACAGCAGAACCGGGTGGCGAAGCAGCAAGCCGCCGCGCGCAGCAGCAGCGCCAAGGCCAGTAGCGGCTACAACGGCCTCAGCACCAACGGCAGCCTGCGCTGGCCGGTACAGGGGCCCATCCTCATCTCCTACGGCTCACCGCGCACCGCCGAACTGAAGTGGAAGGGCACCCTGATAGGCGCAAGCGAGGGGACCCAGGTCAAGGCGGTGGCACCGGGTCAGGTGGTCTATGCGGACTGGCTGGACGGCTTCGGCATGCTGCTGGTGATAGACCACGGCCGCGGCTACATGAGCCTCTATGGTCACAATCAGTCGCTGCTGCGTCAGGTGGGCCAGAGCGTGGAGCAGGGTGAACCCGTGGCCCTGGTCGGCGACAGCGGCGGCCAGGACAGACCCGGCCTCTACTTCGAGATCCGCTACCAGGGCGAAGCCATCAACCCGACCAAGTGGCTGGCCAGACGCTAAGCCCACCCTTGGCGAGGCCATCAACCCGGCCCACGACAGCTGGTCAGACGCTGAGTCCACCTTGGCGAGGCCCTCAACCCGGCCCACGACAGCTGGCCAGATGCAAAGCCCACCTTGGCGAGGCCATCAACAGCTGGCCAGACGCTGAGCCAGCGCCCCTCATCCCCAGCCCTTCTCCCGCGAGGGAGAATGGCGCGAACGGCGGCATACCCTCACCACTCCCCCAGCAAAAAGCCTGCATCACGCAGGCTTTTTGCTTTGCGGGGGAAGAGCCGCACCGCCCGTCCTGGTTGGTGAAAACTTACATCGTTTTCCCCGTCTCAGGGGAAGACGACCAGGCCTATCTGCTCCAGCAGGGTCTGCTGCTGCTCCTCGTTTATCTGCACCCCGTCCAGGTTGACCCGGCGAAGATCCAGCCCGAGTAGATCGCACTGGCGCAGATCGCAACCCTGCAGGTTGAAGCTGGTCCAGTCGATCTGCCCAAACTCGGAGCCGCTGAGATCGGATCCCGCCAGGGAGGCCCCCAGCAGGCTGGCCCCCTGCCAGCGGTTGCCGCCGAGTTCGCACTTCTCCAGCAGGCAGCCGTCGAAGTTGGCGTAGCTGAAATTGTTTCCCGTAAGATGGGCCTCGCAGAAGTAGCTCTTGGCGGTGATCTGGTTGGCGAAGCTGGCGTGGCCGAAGTTGATGCCGACCGCCTGACAGTCGCGCATCTCCAGCCCCAGACACTGGCTGCGGCTGCAATCCGCCAGGGTGAGATCGCAGCGCAAAAAGCTCGCCTCCCGCAGGTCGCAGCCTTGCAACAGGCAGCCCCGCTCACTCTCCCGATCGTAGAAGCTGCAATCGACGAAGCGGCTATCGCTCAGATCCAGCCAGGAGAAGTTGCAGTCGATAAAGCGGCACTCCGAGAACTGCTCCCCCTCCACCTCCTGCTGCTCGAACCTTTTCCCCTCGAAACACTTGCCCTTGATCATCCCCAGCCTCTCCTGTGATGGCGTCATATGCTGACTTTGTTGCGCAAAAACGGTAATGTTACCTGTAACATTCTTTGCCGGATCCCGAGATGAACGACACCCGCAAGCGCCGCCCCACACTGCAGGACATCGCCGACCTGACCGGGGTCACCAAGATGACGGTCAGCCGCTACCTGCGTGACCCGTCCGCCGTGGCCGAAGGCACCCGTGAGCGGATCGCCGCGGCGGTGGAGGAGCTCGGCTACATCCCGAACCGGGCGCCTGACATGCTCTCCAACGCCACCAGCAAGGCGATCGGCATACTGATCCCCTCCCTCTCCAACCAGGTCTTCTCGGCGGTGATCCACGGCATAGAGGCGGTGACCCGGCCCGCCGGCTACCAGACCCTGCTCGCCCACTATGGCTACAGCCCGGAGCGGGAGGAGGAGCAGGTTGCCTCCCTGCTCTCCTACAACGTGGATGGCCTCATCCTCTCGGACACCCAGCACACAGAGCGCACCCGCAAGATGATCGCCACCGCCGGCATTCCCGTGGTGGAGACCATGGATCTGCCGCTCTCCCCCATCGACATGGTGGTCGGCATGGATCACCGCGCCGCCGCCCGGGCCATGGTAACAGAGATGCTGCGCCGGGGACGGCGCAAGGTGGTCTACCTGGGGGCGCGCCTCGATGTGCGCACCCAGCTGCGGATGGAGGGCTACTACCAGGCGATGGCGGACTTCGGCCTGGATGGCCAGCACCTGCTGACCGAACAGTCCTCCAGCTTCACCCTGGGGGGCGAGCTGCTGGAGCAGGCCATGGCCCGCTACCCCGACCTCGACGGCCTGTTCTGCACCAACGACGACGTGGCGGTCGGTGCCCTGCTGCAGTGCCAGGCCAAGTGGATACCCGTGCCCCAGCAGATCGCCATCGCCGGCTGCAACGCCCTCGACATAGGCCACGCCATGACCCCCAAGCTGGCGAGCATCAGCACCCCCCGCGAGGCCATAGGTCGCGAGGCGGCCGCCATGCTGCTGGCCAGGCTCAATGGGCAACCCCAGGCCGAGCACCGCAAGGACATGGGCTTCTCCCTCTATGAGGGGGAGAGCCTGGGCTGATCCCGCCCCTTCACACCCACCCGGCGCCACTTTGGCGCCTGTGACCGCCATGATGGCGCGTCCTCCCGGGGTCCCTCCCTGCTCACTGACTTATGCTGGCGCAGCTTGTCCCACATTCAGGAGCAGAAGATGAACAACACCGAAAGATTGAAGACCTGCCTGCAGCGCGTCATCTGCGATCCCGGCTTCACCCTGGCCGAGCTCGACACCTGGTTCAGCCCCGACTATTGCCAGCAGGTGAATGGCGAGACCCTCGACTACGCCGCCTTTCGCCAGCATATCGCCGCCTTGAGAGGCCATCTGGCGGAGGCCGCCATCGAGTTTGTCGCCACCCTGGAACTGGGGGAGCGGGTACATTCCACCCATCTGGTTCGCGCCACCCGCCAGGATGGCGGCACCCTGGCCTGCAAGGTGAGCGGCCTCTTCACCTTTCGCGATGGCCGGCTCTGTCACACCGAGGAGGTCACCTGCCTGCTGGCGGGGGGCAAGGAGGACGCAGACATAGGCTCACGGCGCTGAGCCCTGGCCCTGCACCCGCGCCAGGGCCGCCGAGAAGGCCTCGGGATCCTCATAGCCGAGGATCCCGGCAATCTCGGCAGGCGCCATCCCCTGGTGCTGCAACTGACGGGCCCGCCCCATCAGCACCCGCTCCCGCCACTGGCGAAAACTGCACCCCAGCTGCCGGGCAAAGAGGCGATTGAGGGTGCGCACCGAGGCGCCGCAGTCACGGGCCAGCGCCTCCAGCGTCACCTTGATGGAGGGGGCCTGGCACAGCTTCTCCAGCACCCGCAGCAGGCGCGGATCCAGATCTGCAGCCAGGGGGAGCTGCCCCGCCAGCGGAGCGGCGAGTCCCAGCTCGTGGTGAAGCACCCCCAGATAGGCGTCCCGCGTCTCTCCCTCCCCCAGCTCAGGCAGGCGGGCAAAGAGGCCCGCCAGCATGGAGTTCACCTGCAGCTGGCTGAAAGTGGTGCATGCCGGTTGCGGGCTGTAGAGCAGCGAGAGCCGGGAGTGGCGCAACACGCGAAACTCGTGTGCCCAGCCGGCGGGGATCAGGCAGAGCTGGCCGGCCACCAGCAAGCCGCCCCCGTCGTGACCTGTGATGACGCCGCCGCCCTGGTGCAGGTAGCAGTATTGGGCCTGGGGGTGGCTGTGCAGGGCGGTGAGATGCCCCAGCGGGTAGGAGTGGTGAAGAAAGCTCATAAGGGGCGGCAGCGTGAGGAACCGACCCCGACCTTAAGACAGCCGGCGGCTCCATGCAAATGGCTTTCCGGCCTCCCGGGGCCGCAAAAACGACAGGCCACCCGAGGGTGGCCTGTTCAATTTATCTAAACGATGGGCGCTTAGCGTTTAACCATTTCAACCGCTTCGCGGGAGAGGCGGGTCACCTCCTCCCAGTTGCCGCTCTTGACCGCATCGGCGGGCAGCATCCAGGAGCCGCCGACCGTGGCCACGCACTTGAGCGCCAGGTAGTCGGCCACGTTTTTCGGGCCTATGCCGCCGGTGGGGCAGAATTTCACCTGGGGCAGGGGCGCGGCTATGGCGGCCAGCGCCTTGGTGCCGCCGTTGGCCTCGGCCGGGAAGAATTTCAGGTGGTCGTAGCCCGCTTCCAGCGCCTGCATCACCTCGGACGGTGTCGCCACCCCCGGGATCAGCGGTGCCGTGCTCTTGGCCGCGTGGGCCAGCAGGGCCGGAGTCATCCCCGGGGAGATGACGAAGCGGGCACCGGCGGCCACGGCGGCGTCAAACTGCGCGCAGTTGAGCACTGTACCGGCACCGACCATGGCATCCGGCATCGCCTTGGCGATGAGGGCGATGGCGTCGAGGGCCACCGGGGTGCGCAGGGTGATCTCGAACACAGAGATGCCGCCATCCAGCAGCGCCTTGGCCATCGGCAGGGCCTGCTCCAGGTCGTTGATGACCATCACGGGTACCAGCGGAGAGGCGGCAAACACCTCGGCAGGGGTCACTTTCCAGTTCTGCATAACTCTTCCTCAGTCAAAGATGGTGGCGCCGCACTCGGCGCTCGATACCGCGCGACGCATCACGCTGAACAGTTCACGGCCCCACCCCTCTTGTTCCAGGGTGAGGTCGATGTCGGCCTGGGTGCGGCCTCTCAAATCGGTCAGGCAGTCGAGGCGGCCGCTGTCGGCGTCCACCCGCAGCAGATCGCCATCGGCAAGCAGGCCTATGGCCCCGCCGTGCAGCGCTTCCGGGGTGACGTGGATGGCAGCCGGGATCTTGCCGGAGGCGCCGGAGAGGCGACCATCGGTGACCAGGGCCACCTTGTGACCGGCCTTCTGCAGGTTGCCGAGCACTGGCATCAGCTTGTGCAGCTCCGGCATGCCGTTGGCGGCCGGGCCATTGTGACGCACCACTATGACGGCGTCCTGATTGAGCTCACCGGCCTTGTAGGCCGCCTCCACCGCGTGCTGGGAGGAGAAGACCCGGGCCGGCGCTTCAATCACCCTGTATTCGGGGGCGACCGCCGAGACCTTGACCACGGCGCGGCCCAGGTTGCCGGAAAGCAGCTTGGTGCCGCCTGTGGCCTGGAACACGCTGCCAGCAACGGACAGCACGCTCGGATCCGTGCTCTCCCCCACCGGCTGCCACACCAGCTTGCCATCCACCAGCGCGGGGCGGCTGAGGTAATCCTGCATCTCGCCAAACACAGGGGTGGCATCTAGGTGGATCAGGTCCGCCTCGGCCAGACGGCGCATCAGGCCGGGCACGGCGCCCGCCTGCTCGAAGGCATTCACGTCCGCCGGGCCGTTCGGGTACATGCGAACCAGGAGCGGCACCACGTCGGAGAGATCGCTCAAGTCATCCCAGGTCAACTCCAGGCCAGCGGCGCGGGCCAGCGCCACCATGTGGATGCTGTGGTTGGTGCTGCCGCCGGAGGCAAGCAGGGCCACCAGGCCGTTGACCAGGGCGCGCTCGTCCAGCACCTGGCTCAAGGGGCGGTAGGCCGGGGAGCACGGGATCATGGCGCTGATGCGGCGGGCCGCCTCGCACGTGAGGGCGTGGCGCAGTTCGCTGTGGGGGTGCACGAAGGCGGAGCCCGGCAACATCAGGCCCATGGCCTCGAACACCAGCTGGTTGGTATTGGCGGTGCCATAGAAGGTGCAGGTGCCGGCCGAATGGTAGGCGCCGCACTCCATCTTCAGCAGGGCATCGCGGCCCACTTCACCGGCGGCGTACTGCTGGCGCACCTTCACCTTCTCGTCGTTGCCTATGCCGCTCGCCATGGGGCCGGCGGGCACGAAGGCGGTGGGCAGGTGCGCATGGGAGAGGGCCCCCATGATCTGGCCCGGGGCTATCTTGTCACAGATGCCGAGCAGCAGGGTGGCGTCGAAGGTGTTGTGGGAGAGGGAAACCGCGGTGGCCTGTGCGATGAGATCCCGGGAGAAGAGGGACATGTCCATCCCCGGCTGGCCCTGGGTCACGCCGTCGCACATGGCGGGCACGCCGCCGGCGACCTGGGCGCTGTGGCCCAGCTCGGCCAGCGCACCCTTGATGATGTCCGGATAGCCCTGATAGGGCTGATGGGCGCTCAGCATGTCGTTGTAGGCGGTGACTATGGCCACGTTGGCGCGGGTCATGTCGAGGATGCGCCCCTTGTCGTCACAGCTGGAGGCGGCCACGGCGTGGGCCAGGTTGCCACAGGAGAGGGAGGCGCGGGTCTTGCCCTGCTCGGTCTGGCGCTGGATGCGTGCCAGGAAGGCCTGACGGCGAGCGACACTGCGCTCGCGGATGCGGCAGGTCACTTCGGTGATCACGGGATGGGTCATAGGATTGTCTCCAACACGGAAATACGGACGCGATCGACAAAGGCCAGGATCGCGAAATGGCTCATTGCACCTGCGCCAGGGCGGTGACGGCGCGGTCAACCACCTGCTCGAAGGTGCCATCTATGTCGACGCGAAACACACCGGCCTCGCCATCCGGCCGCTCCAGGGTCTCGAACTGACTTTTTACCATGCCTTCCCGCATGAAGTGGCCCTTGCGTGCCCGCATCCGGTCGAGAATGAGGGACTGGCTGCCGTCCAGAAACAGGAAGTGTACCGACTCGTTGCCCTCGCGGATCTGGTCGCGGTACTGCTTCTTGAGGGCCGAGCAGACGATGACGCCCAGCTCGTTCTTCTGCTCCAGGCTGTAGGCCGCATCGCGGATCCGCTCCAGCCAGGGTGCCCTGTCTTCATCGTTGAGAGGGTTGCCGCCCGCCATCTTCTGGATGTTGGCGCGGGGGTGCAGATCATCACCGTCGATGAACTTGGCGCCCAGGGCGCTGGCCACCTTGAGGCCTATGCTGGACTTGCCACTGCCACACACACCCATCACGATAATGCTCTTGCCCGCCATTATTTGACCTCTCTCTCACTTTTCAAAAAACGTTTACCTGATGGGTTCTAAGTTAGCACGTTACCGGTAACATGTTACCGGTAACGTTGCGCAATGTGAAGTGGAGCACAGAAATGTGCAGAACAACTACTAGAACCATTTGAGGACATTTTATGGACGGAGCGATGAACACACCCGATGTCGCCTACCTGCTCTCGGTAGCCGCTGGCGCTATCGTCATGCTGCTGGTGCTGATCATGCGATTCAAGGTACATGCCTTCGTGGCATTGACCCTGGTCAGCATGCTGACGGCCCTGGCTACCGGGGTCACCTATGACCAGGTGATCCCCACCATGCTGACCGGTTTCGGCGGCACCCTGGCCTCGGTCGCGCTGCTGGTCGGCCTGGGGGCCATGATAGGCAGGATCCTGGAGATGACGGGGGGCGCCAAGGTGCTTGCCGACACCCTGATCAACCGCTTCGGCTCCCACCGCGCCCCCTTCGCGCTGGGGATCGCCTCCCTGCTGTTCGGCTTCCCTATCTTCTTCGATGCCGGCCTCATCGTCATGCTGCCCATTATCTTCAGCGTGGCCAAGCAGTTCGGCGGCTCAGTCCTCAAATATGCCCTGCCCTCCGCCGGTGCCTTCGCGGTGATGCACGCCTTCCTGCCACCCCACCCGGGCCCGGTGGCCGCCAGCGAACTGCTGGGCGCCAACATAGGGCTGCTCACCATAGTGGGTCTGCTGGTCGCGCTGCCGACCTGGTATCTGGGTGCCTATCTGTTCGGGCTCTGGTCCGGCAAGAAGTTTGAGTTGCCCCTGCCCCCGAGCTTCACCGAGACCGCAGAGCGACTCTCCGACCAGGCGCCGAGCTTCGGCCAGGTGCTCTCCATCCTGCTGCTGCCGCTGGTGCTCATCTTCATGGATACCGGCCTCAACACCCTGAGCGTCATGGGGGTGATCGACAAGGGTGCCGACTGGGTGAACGTGCTGCGCATGGTCGGCAAGACCCCGGTGGCCCTGCTCATCACAGTGCTCTATGCCCTCTGGCTGTTCCGTCAGACCCAGGGCAAGGTGCAGCTCGAGAAGTTCTGCAACGACGCCCTGGCCCCCGTCTGCGCCGTCATCCTGGTGACGGGTGCCGGTGGCATGTTCGGCGGCGTGCTGCGTGCCAGCGGCATCGGCACTGCCCTGGCTGACGTGCTCTCCGACACCGGCATGCCGGTGATCCTGGCTGCCTTCCTGGTCTCCACCGCCCTGCGGGTGGCCCAGGGCTCGGCCACGGTAGCCCTGACCACCACGGCCGCCCTGATGGCGCCAACGGTCGCGGCCACGGCCGGGCTGAGCGATCTGGACCTGACCTTCATCGTCATCGCCATCGCCGGTGGGGCGACCGTGCTCTCCCACTTCAACGATTCCGGTTTCTGGCTGGTCAGCCGCTTCCTCAACATGGACGAGAAGACCACCCTCAAGACCTGGACAGTGATGGAGACACTGCTCGGTACCATCGCCTTCCTCATCGTTGCCATGGCAAGCATCGTCTTCTAACTCCCCCATATCGGGGCCCCTTCCGGCGGCCCCGATATGGCGTTCCATCGACATTTTTACGGATTCTTGCTTGGGCCCATCGCCGCAGGTTGCTAGAATTGCCTATTCATCGCCCCGAGTGGAACGCTTCATCCCGTGATTTCAGGCTTCTCTATGCATTCATCGGCACATTATCGACAGTTGCTGGCACGTTTACCCCAGATCGCGGTTGCCGCAGATCAGTTCCAGGTACTCAACAGCGCCAAAGATTTCAAGAGCCGTATCCTCTCGCTCATCGCCAACGCGACCCAGCGTATCTATCTGATCGCCCTCTACCTGCAGGATGACGAGGCGGGACGGGAAATCCTCTCCGCCCTCTACGCCGCCAAGCAGCGCAACCCCGCCCTCGACATCAAGGTCTTCGTCGACTTCCACCGCGCCCAGCGCGGCCTGATCGGCAAGGGCAAACAGGGGGGCAACCACCTGATGTATCAGGCCATGGCCGCCCGCCATGAACACCAGATCGAGATCTACGGCGTGCCGGTCAAGGGCCGCGAGCTGCTCGGCGTCCTGCACCTCAAGGGCTTCATCTTCGACGACATCCTGCTCTACTCGGGTGCCAGCCTCAACGACATCTACCTGCACCAGCAGGAGCGCTACCGCTTCGATCGCTATCACCAGATCCACAGCCAGGCGCTGACCCGCAGCATGGCCAACTACGTGGATGACGTCTTCCTCAAGAGCGAGGCCGTGCAGCGACTGGATCGCACCGGCATCCCGGGTGCCAAACAGCTCAAGGGGCAGATCCGCCGCTTCAAGCACAATCTGCGCACCAGCCAGTACAGATTCGAGAGCATACCGGCCAACAGCCAGGAGATCGCCATCACCCCCATGGTGGGCCTGGGCAAGCGCGGCAACCAGCTCAACCGGATGATCCGCAACCTGGTGCGGGCCACCGAGCGGGAGATCTTCATCTGCACCCCTTACTTCAACCCCCCCAAGGAGTTGAACAAGGACGTGGAAGCCCTGCTCAAGCGCGGCTGCAAGGTGACCATAGTGGTGGGCGACAAGACAGCCAACGACTTCTTCATCCCGCCGGAGGAGAAATTCTCCACCATAGGCGGCCTGCCTTATCTCTACGAGACCAACCTGCGCAAGTTTGCCGAGCGCAACCAACACCACATCGACAGCGGCCGTCTCAACCTGATGCTCTGGTGTTGCGACAAGCACTCCTATCATCTCAAGGGGATCTTCGTGGACGAGGAGTGGGCCCTGCTCACCGGCAACAACCTCAATCCCCGCGCCTGGGCGCTGGATCTGGAGAATGGCCTGCTGGTCCATGACCGCCACCACCACCTGCGCGTGCGCTTCCAGGAGGAGCGCGAGAACATACTGGCCCACACCCGTCGCATCAGCCACTTCGATCAGATCGAGCAGATCAAGGATTACCCCGAGCAGGTGCGCAAGCTGCTTGCCAGGATCCACAGGGTCAGGGCCCACATCCTGCTCAAGCGGATCATCTAGGCCTTATCCGCCTCCCCTGTCTGCCCCTGCAAAGGCCAGCCGTTTTCGGCAGGCCTTTGTCTTATGTGCCCTCTCACCCAGCCCGGGGAGCCCCTGCCGCTGCAACGCGGCTTGCATCGAGACAGCAACAACCCCTATCATCTGGACATATTTACAGTGTTTTCGGGCATCTAATTGATGAAATTGGATAAAATTCCTCTCGACAGCCTCAAGGGCGTCGGCAGCAAGATGCTGGAGAAGCTCGAGCGGCTGGGGCTGGCCACGGTACAGGATCTGCTGTTCCACCTCCCCCTGCGCTACGAGGACCGCACCCAGGTGTGGCCCATCGGCGATCTGCCGCCCGGGCTGCACGGCGCCGTCGAGGGCGAGATCCAGGACACCCAGCTGGTCATGGGGCGCCGCCGCATGCTGGTGTGCCGCATCAGCGACGGCACCGGCAGCCTGACCCTGCGTTTCTTCAATTTCACCGCTGCCCAGAAGAACAGCCTTGCCCAGGGCCGGTTGATCCGCTGCTTCGGCGAGGCCCGTCCCGGCAAATACGGGCTGGAGATGGCCCACCCCGAGTACAAGCTGCTCGGCGAGGAGCAGGCCGGCCAGACCGAAGAGGCGCTCACCCCCGTCTACCCGACCACCGAAGGCTTGCGCCAGCTCAGCCTGCGCAGCCTCACGGATCAGGCGCTGGCCCAGCTCGACCTCTATGGCGTTGAGGAGCTGCTGCCCGCCGGTCTCTACCCCCAGCAGATAGACCTCGCCGCCGCCCTGCGTCTGCTGCACCGCCCGCCCCCCTCAGTAGCGCTGGCCCTGCTGGAGAGCGGCCAGCACCCGGCCCAGCAGCGACTGGTGCTGGAAGAGCTGCTGGCCCACAACCTGTCGGTGCTGAAAGTCCGTGCTCAGGCGCAGACCCAGCTGGCCCGTTCCCTCAAGCCGGCACCGGCTCTGGTGGAAAAGCTGCTAAGCGCCCTGCCGTTCAAGCCGACCGGGGCCCAGAACCGGGTAGTGGCGGAGATAAGCCAGGATCTGCAACGCAGCCACCCCATGATGCGGCTGGTGCAGGGGGACGTGGGCTCCGGCAAGACCCTGGTCGCGGCCTTGGCGGCGCTGCAAGCCATAGGCAACGGCTGCCAGGTGGGGCTGATGGCGCCGACCGAACTGCTGGCCGAACAGCACGCCGTCAACTTCGCCAACTGGCTGGAGCCCCTCGGCATCAAGGTAGGCTGGCTGGCGGGCAAGCAGAAGGGCAAGGCGCGGGAGGAGGCGCTGGCGGCCATCGCCGACGGCAGCGTCAAGATGGTGGTGGGCACCCACGCTATCTTCCAGGAGCAGGTAGTGTTCCAGCGCCTGGCCCTGGTGATCATCGACGAACAACACAGGTTCGGGGTGCACCAGCGCCTCGCCCTGCGCGAAAAAGGGGAGCGGGAAGGGGTCCATCCCCACCAGCTCATCATGACCGCCACCCCCATCCCCCGCACCCTGGCGATGACCGCCTATGCGGATCTCGACACCTCCGTCATCGACGAGCTGCCACCCGGCCGCACTCCCATCACCACTGTCGCCCTGCCGGACAGTCGCCGTCAGGATGTGATCGAGCGGGTGAAACTCGCCTGCACCGAGGGCAAGCAGGCCTACTGGGTCTGCACCCTGATCGAGGAGTCCGAGGTGCTGGAGTGCCAGGCCGCCGAAGACACGGCCGCCGAGCTGCAAGCCAGACTGCCCGGTTTGCACATAGGCCTGGTCCATGGCCGGATGCGCCCGGTCGAGAAGCAGCGGGTGATGGAGGAGTTCAAGGCGGGCATCTTGCAATTGCTGGTCGCCACCACCGTCATCGAGGTGGGGGTTGATGTGCCCAATGCCAGCCTGATGATCATCGAGAACCCGGAGCGGCTGGGGCTGGCCCAGTTGCACCAGCTGCGCGGCCGGGTCGGCCGGGGCTCGGTGGCCTCCCACTGCGTGCTGCTCTACCATGCCCCCCTCTCCAAGACGGCCCAGAGCCGGCTCGGGGTGCTGCGGGAGACCAACGACGGCTTCCTGATCGCCCAGCGGGATCTCGAGCTGCGCGGCCCGGGGGAACTGCTCGGCACCCGCCAGACCGGGTTGGCGGATCTCAAGATCGCCGATCTGGTGCGCGACCAGTCGCTCATTCCCCAGGTGCAGAAGATGGCGCGCTTCTTGATGGACAAGCATCCGAGCCATGTCGAACCCTTGATACGGCGTTGGCTCGGTTTACGGGATCACTACTCCAATGCCTGACCGAGGCAGATGCAGAAGATGGTCAGATTCTTGATGGACCAGCACCCGAACCATGTCGAACCCCTGATCCGCCGCTGGCTGGGACTGCGGGATCACTACTCCAACGCCTGACCCCCAACAGATCACAGGAGGAAAACACCGATGAATTCCTGGCTACGCGCCCTGCTCTATCTGTTTGCCTTCCTGCTGCTGTTCGTCTGGGTCGGCCTCGGCCTGTTCGACGCCGAGCGTGCCAAGGGCCCCATCGCCAGCTGGATCAGCCAGCAGACCGGCGTGCCTGTCACCATAGGGCGACTGGTGTTCAACCCGCTTCACCCCTACACCCTGCTGGCGGAGCAGGTGCAATACGGGGATGCGGTGCAGCTGGAGAAGATCTATCTGGAGATAGACAACATCGACTGGCTGAACCGGGACGTACGCATCGCCCACCTGGATCTCATCCGCCCCGTCATCAAGCTGCCGCTACCGAACCAGCTGCCGACCCTGCCGGTGCACTCCCTCACCATCAGCGACAGCACCATAGACAACCTGAGCCTGCTGAGCCCGGAGCTGACCCTGCGCGGCCTGAGCGCCACCCTGAGCGACTGGGAGCTGATCGATCCTAAACGCCAGCCCCAGGCCAACCTCAGCCTCGGCATCAACCAGCTGGAGACGCCGCAGCTCACCCTGGCCCGCCTCAGCCTCAAGGGGCGACTGGAGGGGCAGGTGCTGAGCACCGACAAGCTGACCACCAATCTGTTCGACGGTCTGCTGGAAACCGGCATGGTGCTGAACTGGCCGGATCGCAGCCTGCAACTGCACACCTTGAAGGCCCGTGGCATGCGCGTCGAACTGGGGGACATCCCCCCTGGTGAGTTCCCCCTGCGCCGCATCACCCTGGATCGGGGCCAGCTCGATCGAGTCAGCGTCAACGCCATAGAGCAGGAGCTCTCCCTCAACAACTTCAGCGGTCAGCTCACCGCCTTCGACTGGCAGGCGGGCAACCAGCCAAGCGGCTATCTCTCCGGCACCCTGTCAGATCTCGGCCGCGGCCTGTTCCAGCTGGAAGCCATCGAGGGCAAGCTCGCCTTCTCCCCCGGGCAGATCGATGCCGAACTGCAGGGCAAGGCATACGACGGGGAGTTCAATGTCGAGCTTGCCCTCGACACCCAAGTGCAAAAGCTGACTCTCAAGGACCTGGCCCTGAGCGGCATGGACATCAGCCTGCCGGAAGGGTGGTGGCAGGAGTGGCAGGGCTGGCGCCCGCAGCAGATCGACGTGCGCAAGCTGGCCTTCGACAAGCTCAAGGTGCTCTCCTTCGACGACACCCTGCCCCTCTCCCTGACCGGCTGGCAGCTCTATCTGAGCGATCTCAGCCTGAAGGGCAACCAGCCGGGCCCGCTGCTTGGCCGGGCCAGCATCGAGAGCAAGTGGTTCGAGCTGGTGTGGGACGGCTTGAGTGCCCGCAACGGCGTGCTGGACGCGGAGCTGACCCCCAGCGCCTGGCAGCTCAACAGGCTCAGCAGCGAGCTGCCGGATGAGGGCTCCCTCAGCCTCAGCGGCCAATGGGGCAAGGTGTCCGGGCAGGAGAGCCGCCTGCAACTGCAGGGCAAGCAGCTGGATCTGGAGAAGTGGGGCGAACTGCTCCATGCCCCCGTTTCGCTGGCGGGCAAGGTGGATCTGGAGACGGATCTGCAGGCCGATCTGGCCCCGCAGCCGGAGCAGGCCCCCGGCAACTGGCGCCGCACCTTGCAGGGCAGCCTGAGCCTGGAGGCCAGGGATCCCTTCTGGGACAAGGTCGGGATAGACCCCCTGCTGGACAACTGGTTCAAGGAGGCGGCCCCGCCCACCCTGACCCCCGAGACCCTGTGGCAGGCGATGCAACAGGGGGATACCCCCTTCTACCACATCAAGCTGAAGGCCAGGGCCGAGCAGGGCAAGCTGCAGATCGAGCAGGGCGGGGCCTCCACCATCACCCACCTGCTGGCGCTGCAGGGCGGGGTCGATCTCGCCAGTGACCAGTGGCAGCTGGATCTCGGCGTGCTGAACAAACGGCGCTGTGCCGAGCTGCTGGCGCTCTGGCGCGGCCCCCTTGAGAGTCCGGCCCTGGAATGGCGCTTCCCGACCGGGGAAGCCGCTTGCGACTGGGAGACAGGCGTACGCTATCCGGCCCAGGGGCGCAGCGGCCCGCTCCGGCGACCCCAGACGGCCCCCGCCACCGCGGCGCAATGACGAACAAGGCCTCATCATGAGGCCTTGTTGCTAACGGATGTCGGGCGGCGGGGTCAGTGTCCCGCCCGCTTGATGGGCAGCACCACGTACTGGCCGACAAACTCCACCGCCAGCTTGCGACCGCTGAACAGCTGCACCCGCAGGCTGAACTTGGCGGACTCCCCGTTCTTGAGCGGCGCCAGCACGGCGGGCATCCCCTCCCGGGCGACCCTGGCCTCCGGCTCCTCGCTCACGGGTCTGTAATATTTGATGTTGCCCTCAGCCAGCACTGTATCCCCACCCAGACCGGCCTCCTTGAGTTGCAGCCAGATGAGGCCCCAGCCCGCCAGCACGCACTGACTGTAAATGCTGCCGGCGAACATGGTGTCGTGGACGTTGAGGTTGGCCGCCAGGTTGGCCTTGAGGTGGAAGGTCTGGCCATCGTAGTGGGTGATATGCACCCCCATCTTCTCGCTGATGGGGATCCCCCTCGACCAGCGGGTGGTGAGATCCTGACACCACTCGGGGCGGTACTGTATGGTCTGCAGCGGACTGATGGATTTGATCATCTGACGATGGGGAATGCGGCCGAAGGAGACGGGCCCCTCACCCACCTCGAGAAAACCGCACCTGCGATAGAACTCCACCGCCTCCTGGCGCGCGTTCATCACCAGCCGTTTCACCTTCTCGTCCCGGGCAAGCTGCTCGAGATCCTCCACCATGCGGGCCCCCAGCCCCTGACCGCGAAACTCCGGGCGCAGCGCCATAAAGCGGATCTGGGCCTCGTCCCCCCCGATGAAGAGGCGACCGACGGCAATGGGGGTACCGTCTTCGGCCAGCATCAGCCGATGAATGGCGACGGTATCGTATTCGTCACGCTCGGAGCCCACGGGCAGATTGAAGGGCTTGCGTAGGAGTTCCCAGCGTAACTGGTAGTAGGCATCCAGCTCGGCTGGGGTTTGGGGGGTAACTACCCGGTACATAAAGAGATCCTTGAGTTTGCGCCGACGGGCAGATTGAAGAGCTTGCGCACCAATGCCTCCCAGTGCAGCTGGTAGTAAGAGTCCAGCTCGGCTGCCGTTTGAGGCGTGACCACCCGGTACATAGCGACATCCTTGAGTTACACTGGTCGAAAGCCATCTTGCCGTGCAAATTCATGGACTTCAATCTGCAAGCGTACCAAGCCGATCACTTATTGCACCTCAGCGCCAAACCCGAACGCCGCCTATCCATCCTGGAAAATGCCCGCCACCGCTGGCTGGAAATGGACGGCGTGGTGCAATCCGCCATGAGCCTGAGCCAGCCGGAACACCTCTGCCTGCCCCATCAACAGAGCATCGCCGAGCGGCTACCCGCAGAGGCGAGCCGGATCCTGGAGCTGGGGTTGGGAGGGGGGGATCTCACCCGTCATCTGGGGGCGCGCTGGCCCGAAGCCCGCCACGACTGCGTGGATCTGGACGCCGAGATCCTCACCCTGTTCCAGCAGTTCTTCCAGGATGCCTCGCAGCGCCCCCCTAGGCTGCATCATGCGGACGCCCTGCACTTCCTGCTCCAGAGCCAGGACGCCTACGATCTGGTGCTGCTGGACTTGTTCAGCCAGGACGGCAATCCCCTGCTGCTGTTCCAGGCTCCCATCTATCAGGCGCTGGCCAGATGCCTGCACGGCACCCTCATCGTCAACCTGCTGCCACGGACCCACCTCGAACTGGCGCAGGCCAAACGGCTGGCCGAGGAGTGGATAGGCCCCACCAGTGCCCACGGGGTGCCGGGTTATCGCAACGTCATACTGCACGCCACCAATCTCGCCTAGGTCCTGTTGCGGGCCCTCACTCTTGCTGGCGGGTCGCCGCGAGAAACGAGCTAGCGCATCCAGGGATGGGCGCCAGCAATGACACCTACACCTGCAGCCAGAAGGTCACGGGGCCGTCGTTGAGCAGCCTGACCTTCATGTCAGCGGCAAAACGTCCTGTCTCGGTCGGCATGCCGCCCTCCTTGGCCCGGGCAACGAAGTAGTCATAGAGCCGCTCGGCATCGCTCGGGTGGGCACCGCCGGAGAAGCTGGGTCGCATCCCCTTGCCGGTATCCGCCGCCAGGGTGAACTGGGAGACCACCAGCAGGCTGCCTCCGACCTGGCCCACGTTGAGGTTCATCTTGCCCTCTGCATCGGAGAAGATGCGATAGCCGCTCACCTTGTGCAGCAGCTTGTCGGCCTTGGCCTCATCGTCCCCCTGCTCTACCCCGAGCAGCACCAGCAACCCCTGGCCTATGGCTCCAGTCACCTCTCCCTCGACGGTCACGCTGGCCTCTGACACCCGCTGGATCAATGCAATCACATCCCTCTCCTCTCAAAACAGAACGACCGCCACCGTCGTCATGACGGGGCGGTCGTTGATGCTACCAATAAATGCCCTGCCCGGGCCAACGCCTTTCCCGCCAGGGTCGGCGCTATGGCAGGCTGGCCTCAGGCCAGCTCCTCGTTGCCCGGTTTCTCGTATTCCCCCAGGCAGGCGGTGGTCTCCGCACCGAGCAAGACCACCAACCAACTTAGATACACCCAGACGAACAGAATGGATATCGGTGCCAACAATGAGCGGCTGACTCAAGCCAGCTCCTCGTTGCCGGGCTTCTCATACTCTCCGAGGCAGGCGGTGGTCTCCGCGCCGAGCAAGACCACCAACCAACTTAGATACACCCAGACGAACAGAATGGGGATGGTCGCCAGGGCGCCGTAGATGGCCTGATAGGAGGGGAAGTTGGTGATGTAGATGGAGAAGCCACGCTTGGCCAGCTCGAACAAGGTGGCCGCCACCAGGGCGCCGATCAAGGCGTGGGTCAGCCGCACCTTGCAGTTCGGCACCACGGTATAAATAAGCAGGAAGCCGAACACAGAGAACAGGAACGGCAGGCTGCGCAGCACCAGATAGCCGGCGCCAAACAGGCTGTCAGCGGCAAACAGCTTCAGCGACAGTATGTAGGAGGAGATGGCGAGGCTGGCCCCGATGAGCACGGGGCCCAGGGTCAGTATCATCCAGTACATGGCAAAGGCCTGGGCCAGCGGTCGATTCTGGGTCGAACGCCAGATGTAGTTGAGGTTCTTGTCGATGGCCGAGATCAACATCAGTGCCACCACTATCAGGGCGCCTATGCCGACCGCAGTGGTGTTGGTGGCATTGGCCACGAAGCCGTCTATGTACTCCTTGAGCATCTCGCCGGCGGTGGGCACGAAGTTGTGATAGACGAACTGCTCCACCTGCTGTTTCAGGGTCTGGAACACCGGGAAGGCCGACATCATGCCGAACACCACGGCGACCATGGGCACCAGGGAGAGCAGGGTCACATAGGCCAGGTAACCGGCGGTGACCGTCAGCCTGTCCTGCTGGAAACGGCCCCAGACAAACTGGGCGAAATGGGCGCCATCGTGGCGCAAGAAGGAGACTGCGTGGGCCAGGCGGCCCCGGATTTGCTGCTGCATCTTGATTCTCGTAAGCGTCATCATGCAGATATTGTGTCAGATAGGGTGCCCATCTGACCACCCATGAGCCGATTCGCGGCCATCACCATCGACCAACCCGGAGCAAGAGGCCGCCGCGCGACCATAAAAAAAGAGGCCATAAGGCCTCTCTTTGGTCTGTCGATGAACAGCTATCGATCAAGCACGACCGGCGCGCTTGCGATCCATCTCGGTCAGCAGTTTCTTGCGGATACGGATGGCCTTCGGCGTGATCTCCACCAGCTCATCGTTGTCGATGAACTCGAGAGCCTGCTCCAGGGTCATGCGGATCGGCGGAGTCAGCACCTGGGCTTCGTCGGTACCGGAGGCACGCATGTTGGTCAGCTGTTTGCCCTTCAGGCAGTTGACGGTCAGGTCGTTGGAACGGGAGTGGATCCCGATCACCTGGCCTTCGTACACTTCGGTCGCGTGACCGATGAACAGACGACCGCGGTCTTGCAGACCGAACAGGGCGAAGGTCAGGGCCTTGCCGGTGGCGTTGGAGATCAGCACGCCGTTCTGACGCTCACCGATGCTGCCACCCTTGTGCGGACCGTAATGGTCAAAGGTGTGGTACAGCAGGCCGGTACCTGAGGTCATGGTCAGGAACTCGGTCTGGAAACCGATCAGGCCACGGCTCGGGATCATGAAGTCGAGACGGACACGACCCTTGCCATCCGGGGTCATGTTGGTCATCTCGCCCTTACGCAGGCCGAGTTGCTCCATGACGGAACCCTGGTGGATCTCTTCCACATCCACGGTCACGGTTTCGAACGGTTCGTGCAGCACGCCGTCAACGGTGCGCAGGATAACTTCCGGACGGGATACCGCCAGCTCGTAGCCTTCGCGACGCATGTTTTCGATCAGGATGGACAGGTGCAGTTCACCACGGCCGGAGACGCGGAACTTGTCCGGATCTTCGGTCTCTTCCACACGCAGGGCCACGTTGTGGACCAGCTCCTGGTTCAGACGCTCCAGAATGTTGCGGGACGTCACGAACTTGCCTTCTTTGCCGGCGAACGGTGAGGTGTTGACCTGGAAGGTCATGTTCACGGTCGGCTCGTCGACGGAGAGCGGTGGCAGGGCTTCGACGGCATTGTTGTCACAGATGGTGTCGGAGATCTTCAGCTCGCCCAGACCGGTGATGGCGATGATGTCGCCCGCTTGCGCGTCGGCCACTTCGGTACGGGACAGACCCAGGTAACCCAGCACCTGACCGACCTTGCCGGTACGGTTCTTGCCGTTGGCACCAACGATGGTGACCTGCTGGTTGGTCTTGACGCGACCACGGGTGATGCGGCCGATACCGATAACACCGACGTAGGAGTTGTAGTCCAGCTGGGAGATCTGCATCTGGAAGCCACCGGCGGGGTCACCCTTCGGCTGCTCGACGTTGTCAACGATGGCCTGGAACAGGGGTTCCATGTTGTCGGACTCGACGCTCTGGTCCAGGGTGGCCCAACCGTTCAGTGCAGAGGCGTAAACAACCTTGAAGTCCAGCTGTTCATCGGTGGCACCCAGGTTGTCGAACAGGTCGAATACCTGATCCATTACCCAGTCAGGACGAGCACCCGGACGGTCGATCTTGTTGATGACCACGATGGGCTTCAGACCCTGGGCGAAGGCTTTCTGGGTCACGAAACGGGTTTGCGGCATAGGGCCGTCAACGGCGTCGACCAGCAGCAGCACGGAGTCAACCATGGACATGACGCGCTCAACTTCACCACCGAAGTCGGCGTGACCCGGGGTATCGACGATGTTGATGCGGTAGTCATTCCAGCGGATCGCAGTGTTCTTGGCGAGAATGGTAATACCACGTTCCTTTTCCAGATCGTTGGAATCCATCAGACGCTCTTGACCATCAGTGGTACGGTCCAGGGTTCCAGACTGCTGCAGCAGCTTATCAACCAGGGTAGTTTTGCCGTGGTCTACGTGCGCAATAATCGCAATATTGCGTAAATTCTCTAACATTCTCGCCTCAAATCACCGGGTAAAATTGGGCGCTAATTGTACTCTCGCCTTTGTGATCTGCCTAGCAGAATTGCAGACCATTCGTGTACGACAGGGGATCTGGATCATGGACCCCGCGCCAAAAGCCTGCTTAGATGGTCCTGACACGTAGGCGCACCATCCTGGTGCACCAAAACGATCCAAGGTTGCACCACTTTGAGGCGCAGCCAAGCATGAAAGCGGGAGTCCCGACAGCCTGAAAGGGTGCAAATGCACTGAAATCAAGCTGTCACAAACTTGGCACGATACTGGCTTATGTGAATGTGATGACGCATTCACCCAAAGAGTTTTAACACCGGAGGTTACTTAGCATGTCAGCCCAGAACGTTTTGGCCCTGATCCAGGAACACGAAGTCAAGTTTGTTGATCTGCGTTTTACCGACACCAAGGGTAAAGAGCAGCACGTATCCATTCCTTCCCACCAGGTCGACGAAGACTTCTTCGAAGACGGCAAGATGTTCGATGGCTCCTCCATCGGCGGCTGGAAGGGCATCAACGAGTCTGACATGGTGCTGATGCCGGATCCGGCCTCCGCCAAACTGGACCCGTTCACCGAAGAGACCACGCTGAACATCGTCTGTGACGTGCTTGAACCCGCCACCATGCAAGGCTATGACCGCGATCCGCGCTCCATCGCCAAGCGTGCCGAAGATTTCCTGAAAGCCAGCGGCATCGCTGACACCGTGCTGTTCGGGCCGGAGCCGGAATTCTTCATGTTCGACAACATCACCTTCTCCAACACCATGGGCCACAGCTTCGTGAAGATCGAATCCGAAGAAGCTGCCTGGAACTCGGGTACCGAGTACGAGCACGGCAACAAGGGGCACCGTCCCTTCGTCAAGGGTGGCTACTTCCCGGTTGCGCCGGTTGACTCCTCCCAGGACATCCGTGCCGCCATGTGTCTGGTGCTGGAAGAGATGGGCCAGGTCGTTGAAGCTCACCACCACGAAGTGGCCACTGCCGGTCAGAACGAGATCGCAACCCGCTTCAATACTCTCACGCTGAAAGCGGACGAAGTGCAGGTGCTGAAGTACGTGATCCACAACGTGGCCCACGCCTACAACAAGACAGTCACCTTCATGCCGAAACCCATGTTCGGTGACAACGGCTCCGGCATGCACTGCCACCAGTCCCTGGCCAAGAACGGCGTCAACCTGTTCGCTGGCGACCTGTATGGCGGTCTGTCCGAGATGGCGCTGCACTACATCGGCGGCATCATCAAGCACGCCAAGGCCATCAACGCCTTCGCCAACCCGACCACCAACTCCTACAAGCGTCTGGTGCCGGGCTATGAAGCCCCCGTCATGCTGGCCTACTCCGCCCGCAACCGCTCTGCCTCCATCCGTATCCCGGTGGTGCCGAGCCCGAAAGCACGCCGCATTGAAGTGCGCTTCCCGGATCCGGCTGCCAACCCCTACCTGGCCTTCGCTGCCCAGCTGATGGCCGGTCTGGACGGCATCATCAACAAGATCCATCCGGGCGATGCCATGGACAAGAACTTGTATGACCTGCCGCCGGAAGAAGCCGCAGAAGTGCCGACCGTTGCCGGTTCCCTGGACGAAGCCCTGTCCGCACTGGATGCAGACCGCGAGTTCCTGACCCGTGGCGGCGTCTTCAGCGACGACTTCATCAACTCCTACCTGGAGCTGAAGCAGCATGACGTGGATCGTGTCCGCATGACCCCGCACCCGCTGGAGTTCGAGCTGTACTACTCCGTCTAATCCGGTGCCCATTGCTTCATCATGACAAACCCGCCATCTGGCGGGTTTTTTATCTAAGGGGCTGAAATATCATGACTCATTGCCTCACGCAGCATGGTGCTAGGGCTCAGCGAACCCATTTTTCACCGCCGATCCGACAATAAACCCGACATTTTTTTCTCTGATAGGATTAAGGTGAACCCCGTCAAGGAGAGATGGATGAAAACAGTACACCCGACATGGACGCTGGGCCTCTTGCTGATGCTCTCCTGCACCGCCCAGGCGGCCAGAGTCTATTCCTGGATCGACCCTCAAGGGGTGACCCATTACACCGACGCCCCTCCCCCCGGCAAGAACGCCAGGGAGTTAGACCTGCGGGTCTCCCCCCTCATCGGCACCTCGCCCCATTCGGTCCAGGTCGATGACTTCAACAGCCTGACCGGTGTCGATGCCAGGAAGGCCCAGGAAGCAGCCCCCCTGGAGATAGAACTGCTCTCCCCCGAGCCGGGCAGCACATTGCGCGACAACACGGGCAACATCGTCTTCCAGGCACAGGTCCATCCCCAGGCACCGGTGCAATATGACGTGCGACTGCTGCTGAACGACAAGGCCATTCCCCTCGTTCACAACAGCCTGGCCATCCGGGTTGAGAACCTCCCTCGTGGTGCCTACGAGGCACGGCTCGAGCTGCTCACCAAAGACGGTACGATCCTTGCTAAATCCAAAGCAGCCACCTTTTACCTGCATAGAACGACTGTGAATCCGGCTCCCAAAGCCACCCCCAAGGCCAATTAGGGGTGATGTGACGCACCGATGCGGGTAAACTCAATGCACCATATCGGTGCATAACAGGTGTAAAGCACCGTTTTAGGGAGAAACCTGTGCCAACCCGCTCGGATCACGCCAAGACACTCTTGGACAACCTGCTGACCGCCGTCATCCTGATGGATGAGCGGCTCTGCATTCAATTCGTCAACCCGGCGGCCGAACAGCTGCTTTCCCTCAGCGAACGGCGACTGATCGGGATCGAACTGCCCCATCTGCTGGAGCACATCTCCCTCGACCTGCAACGATTCAAGCAGTGCCTCATTTCGGGGCAGGGCTTCACCGACAGCGAAGTCACCCTGGTGGTGGAGGGAGAGCCCAGGCTGGTGGAGATCAGCGTGAGCCCCATGGCCGACCACGAGCAGCGGCTGATGGTGGTGGAGCTGCGCAAGATCGATCAACAGAAGAAGATCAGCCAGGAGCTGCAACAGCATGCCCAGCAGCAAGCCGCCAAGGAGCTGGTGCGCGGGCTGGCCCACGAGATAAAGAACCCCCTCGGGGGTCTGCGCGGCGCGGCCCAGTTGCTGCAAAAGGAGCTGCCAGACCCGGCCCTGCGTGAATACACCGGCATCATCATAGAGCAGGCTGATCGCCTTCGGGTGCTGGTCGACCGTCTGCTCGGCCCCCAGCGGCCGGGACGCCATCAGATGCACAATGTGCATTCGGTGCTGGAGCAGGTGCGCCGCCTGGTAGACCTGGAGCTGCCGCCCCAGATCCGCATCGAGCGGGACTACGACCCCAGCATTCCCGAGTTCGAGATGGAGCCGGACCAGCTGCAGCAGGCGTTTCTCAACATAGTCCGCAATGCCGCCGAGGCCCTAGGTGACCAGACCGGGCTCATCCGCATCAAGACCCGCACCGCCTTCCAGATCACCATCCACGGCCAGCGCTACCGGCTGGCCGCCGAGATCAAGATCATCGACAACGGCCCCGGCATTCCCGATGCCATTCGCGACACACTGTTCTACCCCATGATCACCGGCAAGGAGGGAGGCACAGGCCTCGGCCTCTCCATCGCCCAGAACCTGATCGATCAGCACAAAGGCCGCATCGACTGCATCAGCTGGCCCGGCCACACCGAATTCACCATCTACCTACCACTTCGCAAGTAAGGGAACCTCATGACAGCAAAAGTGTGGATCGTCGATGACGACAGCTCCATCCGGTGGGTCCTGGAGCGCACCCTTGGTAGCGAAGGCTTCGAATGCGAGAGCTTTGCCGACGGCGAAGCCCTGCTGAGTTCGCTGGAGATGCGCTCGCCGGACGTGATCCTCTCCGATATCCGCATGCCGGGCATCGACGGCCTCAGCCTGCTGGAGCAGATCCACCGCCGCCAGGCGGATCTGCCCATCATCATCATGACGGCGCACTCGGATCTCGACAGCGCGGTCAACGCCTACCAGCGCGGCGCCTTCGAATACCTGCCCAAGCCGTTCGACATCGACGAGGCGGTCACCCTGGTGCGCCGTGCCGAGAATCATCTGAAAGAGCAGCGCACCAAGCGCAAGGCTCGCCAGCAGGAGGCCACCACCACCCCGGAGATCATCGGTGAGGCCCCCGCCATGCAGGAGGTGTTTCGCGCCATAGGCCGACTGTCCCGCTCCAGCATCTCGGTGCTGATCAACGGCCAGAGCGGCACCGGCAAGGAGCTGGTCGCCCACGCTCTGCACAAGCACAGCCCGCGCGCCCACAAGAACTTCATCGCCCTCAACATGGCCGCCATCCCTAAGGACCTCATCGAATCCGAACTGTTCGGTCATGAGAAAGGGGCCTTCACCGGCGCCAACAACATCCGCCACGGCCGTTTCGAGCAGGCCGACGGCGGCACCCTGTTTCTCGACGAAATAGGCGACATGCCCCTCGATGTCCAGACCCGGCTGCTGCGGGTGCTGGCCGATGGCCAGTTTTACCGGGTCGGCGGCCATCAACCGGTGCAGGTGGACGTGCGGATCATCGCCGCCACCCACCAGAATCTGGAGAAACGGGTCGCCGACGGCGAATTCCGGGAGGATCTGTTCCACCGCCTCAACGTCATCCGCATCCATATCCCCGCCCTCAAGGAGCGGCGGGAGGACATACCCCAGCTGGCCCAGCACTTCCTGCTACGGGCCGCCAAGGAGCTGAACGTGGAGGCCAAGAGCCTGCACCCGGATACCCAGACCTACATCAGCCGCCTGCCCTGGCCCGGCAACGTGCGCCAGCTGGAGAACGTCTGCCGCTGGTTGACCGTGATGGCCTCGGGCCAGGAGGTGCTGGTCGGCGATCTGCCCACCGAACTGCTGACCCCCATCACCAGCGCGGCGGAACCCGGCCAGCCCGCGCTGACCGGTGGCTGGCAGCAACAACTGCAGGACTGGGTGGCCGCCAAGCTGGCGCTGGGGGAGACCGACATCCTGGCCGACGCCATGCCCCAGTTCGAGCGGATCATGCTGGAGACGGCGCTGGAGCACACCCATGGCCACAAGCAGGAGGCCGCCCGCCTGCTCGGCTGGGGCCGCAATACCCTGACCCGCAAGCTCAAGGAACTCGACATTCCCTGAGTCTTCGGGAAAAACGATTCCCATCACGCCTTGAGGGAAAGCCTGACCAATCAGACCCCGTTTGCCTGCAAACGGGGTATCTTTTTCAAGATCCCCGCCTAGAATGACAGGCTTTCCAACCCGACTCGCAGAAGGCGCCATCATGATTGACAGATCCCTCCCCCTGACCGACCTGCACCGCCATCTGGATGGCAACATCCGTCCGCAGACCATTCTCGAGCTGGGTCGCCTGCACAACATCCAACTGCCAGCCGATGAGCTGGAAGCCCTGCGCCCTCACGTTCAGATCGTCGAGAACGAGCCGAGTCTGGTGGCCTTCCTGAAGAAACTGGACTGGGGCGTGGCCGTGCTGGCCGATTACGACGCCTGCCGCCGGGTCGCCTACGAGAACGTGGAAGATCTGCTGCGCGCCGGCATCGACTATGCCGAGCTGCGCTTCAGCCCCGCCTACATGGCGATGGCCCACAAGCTGCACCCGCAGGGCGTGGTGGAAGCCATCATCGACGGCGTGGCCGCCGGCAGCCGCGACTTTGGCATCAAAACCAATCTGATCGGTATCATGAGCCGCACCTTCGGCACCGAGCAGTGCAACAAGGAGCTGGCCGCCTGTCTGGCCCATCGCGACAAGCTGGTCGCCATCGATCTGGCCGGTGACGAGCTGGGCTTCCCGGGGGAACTCTTTACCGAACATTTTCGCAAGGTGCGGGATGCGGGCATGCGCGTCACCGTGCACGCCGGTGAAGCGGCGGGCCCCGAGAGCATGTGGCAGGCCATTCGCGATCTGGGCGCCGAGCGTATCGGCCACGGTGTCAAGGCCGTCCAGGATCCGGCCCTGATGGCCTATCTGGCGGAGCACCGCATCGGCATCGAGTCCTGCCTCACCTCCAATATCCAGACCACCACTGTCGCCAGCCTGACCGAGCACCCGATCCGCCAGTTCCTGGCCGCCGGCGTGCTGGCCTGCCTCAACACCGACGACCCTGCGGTGGAAGGCATTGACCTGCCCCATGAATACGAGGTGGCCGCCCCGGCCGCCGGCATGACGGCGAGCGAGATCCGCACCGCCCAGCAGAACGGTCTGACCCTGGCCTTCCTGAGCGATGGCGAGAAAGCCGAACTGAGCGCCCGCGCAGCCCAACGCTGAGTGCAGGCAAACCCAATAAAAAAACCGCCGAGGCGGTTTTTTTTTATGTTCAACGCTGAGCGACGGCTCAGATCACCCGGGAGAACTGCTGCTGGCGCGCCTTGCTACGCAGGTAGACGTCGAAGCACATGCAGATGTTGCGAATGAGCAACTGACCGGTGGAGACCACCTCCAGTCCATCGTCTGTCATGCGCACCAGACCATCGTCGATGAAGGTCTGCAGCAGCTTGAGATCCTCGGCGAAGTACTCCCGGAAGACCAGGCCATGGGCCTGCTCGACGGCGGCGAAGTTCAGGGAGAAGTCGCAGATGAGGCGCTTGATCACCTCGCGGCGGATCAGGTCATCCCGGTTGAGGGAGCATCCCTTCCACTGGGCGTGGCCGAGCGTCTCCACCTGGGCGTAATAGGTTTTGAGATCCTTCTGATTCTGGGAGTAGGCATCCCCCATCATGCTGATGGAAGAGACCCCCAGCCCCAGCAGATCGCAATCTCCCTGGGTGGTGTAGCCCTGGAAGTTGCGGTGCAGCTTGCCTTCACGCTGGGCCACCGCCAGCTCGTCATCGGGCTTGGCGAAGTGATCCATGCCGATGAACTGATAACCCTGACCGGTGAGGAAGGCGATGGTGTCCTGCAGCATGGCCAGCTTCTCCCGGGGGGCTGGCATGTCTTCCTCCTTCAGCTTGTGCTGGGCGGCGAAGCGGCTCGGGAGGTGGGCATAGTTGAAGATGGAGAGGCGGGCCGGATCCGTCTTGAGCACTTCCTCCAGGGTGTGGTGGAAGCTATCCCGGTTCTGGTGTGGCAGGCCGTAGATAAGGTCGAGATTGGTGGAGCGGAACCCCAATGCCCGGGCGCGCTCCAGCATGGCACGGATGAAGTCGTTGTCCTGCTCGCGGTTGACCGCGACCTGGACCGCCTTGTTGAAATCCTGCACACCGAGGCTGATGCGGTTGAAGCCGAGCTCCCGCAGCACATCCAGCATGGAGAGTTCGATCTCGCGCGGGTCGACCTCTATGCTGATCTCCCCCTCATCCGCAAACCGGAAGTGCTCCCGCAAGATGGCCATCAGGCGACGGGTCTGCCCTTCGTTCAGATAGGTGGGGGTGCCGCCGCCCCAGTGCAGCTGGGTCACCAGCCGGTCCTTGAACAGGGGGGCCTGCGCCTTGATCTCCTGCTCGAGGTAATCGAGGTATTGATCGGCCTTGTGCTGGTGACGGGTGATCACCTTGTTGCAGCCGCAGTAGTAGCAAAGCTTGTGGCAGAAGGGGATGTGCACGTAGAGCGACAGATTGCGCGCCGGATACTGGCCCGCGGCCTGGACGAAGTCCGGATAACTGAAGCCCTCGTTGAACTCCAGCGCGGTGGGATAGGAGGTGTAACGCGGGCCGCTGTAGTTATATTTCTCGATCAGGGCCTGATCCCACACAATCTGTTCTGCTTGCACGCTTGCTTCCTCTTTCTTTGTTATCCAGGGCTCACCGGCTTAGCTGAAAGTCCTTCAGTCGGGCGACATCCTTGAGGATCTGCGCCTCCAGCTCGGCCTCGTAGCCGCTGCGTTCGAGATCCATCTTCATCACTTCGTTGCGCTTGAGGGCTCGCCTCGCCTCGTGAGTCGGCATCTCCTTCACCTTCTCGTAGAGGCCATAGAGACCAGGGAATTCATTGGCGAAGGCTCGCCCTTCCTTGATCTGCAAGGCATCCAGCAGGTTGGTCAGCCGGATGGCCCCCTCCGAGTAGTCGCACTGACCATCCCGTACCGCATGGGCGATCACCCTGACGCTGTCGAGGATGCGCTCGTTGCGGGCCGCGATGGCCTGCCGCTGCATGTCGTGCTGACGCTTGAGACGCGCCAGCAGGGTGCCGGCATAGACAGCCAGCCCCAGCAAGACAAGGCCCCCCAGCAGGGCGGCCAGCATCCATCCACTCATCACTTCTTCTTCGGCTCGGGCTTGGGTTCGGGCTGATAGTCAACCTGGCTGAAACGCTCCCACAGCTCTTCCTCGGAGGCAGGCTGTCTCGGCTCTTCATACTCGACGTCGTCAAAATCACCGTCGTCATCTTCGTCGGTGTCTATGATGCCGAGCTCGTCCATCAGCTCCTGATAGCGATCGACGCGCTGATCGACCCAGGCCTGCTCGGCCGCTTCCAGAGTTTCGCCGGCATCCAGTCGATCCAGCAGATCGTTCAGGCGATCATCATTCTCGATGGAGGCCAGCTCCTGCTCGGGCGTCATCACCAACTTCTTCTCTTTTTGTGGTTTGGTCACCACGGACTGGGACTTCTTCTCTTCCACGATCAGCACGACCGGCTTGCGGGAGCCGATGCGCGGATCCTTGGCCTGCTTGCCACTACCGCCCTTGTTGCCTTGCTCGACCTGCTGACGGGAGCCCGCCTTCAAGCCCTTGCGCTTGGCGGCGCGTTTGCGCTCACGACCTTCCAGGGCACTGGCATCTGATTCTTTGCGCTTGCCGGTAGGCTTGCGGGTGGGTTGTTTGGCCGACATGAATGACTCCGACAAATAACTGGATTGAAACCCCCGGGATTGTTTCGTCCGGGGAGGATGCTGAAGCGGGGAACAGTAAATCTGGAACAAGAGTGGGATCCCGCACCAATTCGACCATATTCGGTCGCTGAACACCGCAGGATCGGCATCCTCTGGGCATGTTGCTGGTATTTTGACACAGAATGCCTTGGCGGGTTAATGACCCAACAGAAAAAAGGCAGCCGAAGCTGCCTTGATCCTGTCATGCGAGTCCCATTCCCTGGCTGCAAATCGCCTTATCCCTGGGCGTACCTCTGCGCATCATGTCGTTAGGTCTTCCTGACCCTTGTTGCTCGATCCTGAATGTGCGTGTGCTTGTCTAACCCATGCGGACAACATCCGGTCGTCTTTCTGGGGTGGTTGCCTCCCGCAGCCCCGCTCATCCCTGGCGGTCACCATCCTGGTCTCAGACTCTCTTGCTCATCACTTGTCTGCTGAGCCGACTCCCTGTCCAACCCGAACGCCAACAGCTCGTCAGGTCATTCCATGAGCTCACTGTAACAATTTCGCAGTCGGGCTCAATCCACCCGGTATGCTTTCAAATGAAGATTAGTGGCCATCTCATGTTTAACATATTGAAAGTTATAGCTTCCGCATCGAAGGCTGAACGCTGTTTCAGCCCCGACCAGACTCGGAAATGGGGGATCTCTTACAACAATGCAGGGCATTTGCAGGCATGGCGCCAGAAGCCCCAAAAAAGAGCAGGGAACCTTTATAGTTCCCTGCTCTTTTCAACAAGATAGATTCAGGACCTTATCAGTGCAGACCCGCCACGTATTTGGAGAGGGCTTCGATATCCTGATCCGTCAGCTTCTTGGCCACATCCCGCATCATGCCATTGGGGTCATTGTCACGGGCTGCCGCACGGAAGGCGGTGAGCTGCGCCTTGATATACGCAGGGTGCTGCCCCGACAAGCTGGGATACTTGGCCTGCTCGACGCCGGAACCGCGCGGACCATGGCAGGCGGTACAAGCGGCCAGACCACGTTCCATGTCGCCTCCCATATAGAGCGCCTTGCCTGCGGCAACCACGTCATCGGGCACGGCAACCGGAGTCACCTTCTGGCTGGAGAAGTAGGCCGCCAGGTCGTCCATGTCCTGATCGGACAGAGGCAACGCCATGGGTCCCATGATGGGAGCAACCCGACCAGTTTGGCCAGAAGCTGCAGCCTTCAGTTCAACTAATTGTTTTTTGATATATGATGCGTGCTGACCAGCAATCTTGGGATACATGTCGACTGGGCTGTTGCCGTCCGGTCCATGACAGGCCGCACAGACGGCAGCCTTGGTTTGTCCCGCAGCGGCATCGCCCTTGGCTTGTGCCATCCCAGTTACGCCAACCATCAGAGCAAGTGTAATGACTAGGTTCTTCATGGCGTTCCAACTTTCTCGTTATTAGACTTCCAGATCCCATGCCGCCGAAGGCATGTTAAAATAAACGCGTTTAAACGACGCCATTTTACACGATTTCACAAAAAAGTAACTCTATAACCCTCTATCTCTATGGGGAATTTACGTTGGATACACAAACTCTGAATTTCAATAAGGTGCATTTTGTGACCAGCGCACCCGACATCCGCCACCTGCCAAATGATGGGGGTGTCGAGATTGCGTTTGCCGGGCGTTCCAACGCCGGTAAATCATCTGCATTGAATACCTTGACCAAACACAAGAACCTGGCACGGACCAGTAAGACACCGGGCCGTACCCAGCTGATCAACCTGTTTGAACTGGAACCGGGCAAGCGCCTGGTCGACTTGCCGGGCTACGGTTATGCGCAGGTTCCGCTGGAAATGAAGCTCAAGTGGCAAAAGTCACTGGCTGAATACCTGCAGCGCCGCGAATCCTTGAAAGGTCTGGTGATCCTAATGGACATTCGCCATCCGCTCAAAGAGACCGACATGAACATGCTGGAATGGAGCTCACACCGCGAGCTGCCGGTGATGCTGCTGCTGACCAAGGCAGACAAGCTGAGCCCGGGCCCCCGCAACAATCAGGTGATCAAGGTGCGCCAGGCAGTAGCCGAGCTGGGTCCGCAGATCCAGGTTGAAGCCTTCTCCTCCCTCAACAACATAGGCGTCGAGAAGTTGGCCCAGACCCTGAGCGGCTGGTATCTGTCCAATGCCGAAACCGCTTCGATCGACACAGAAGAAGACCACCAGATCGAGGAGTAAATCGCTCCTCTTCTTGCTGCAATGAGCGGAGTTGGCCCTCCGCTGATTGAAAGACTTTCAGTTTTTCCCTGCCTGGGCCTGTCCCGCGTCCCCTTCTGTTACAACCTCTGTTACAACCCATCCCTATCGCTTATAAGTCTTTTTGATCAGACAGATAGAACGTTAGGCTGCTGTGAGAATTAACTTTCACTCTCTTTGACACCGTTTTCATCAATCCCACCAAACAAACCGGGAATAATGCCGAACATCAACAAAACTGAAAATTTATTACAAGAAAGGAATAGGAAGGGATAAAAATGAGGCCAGTCTCGCTGTCGCGGACCGGCCTGAAGAAATGAGTTCAAAAAATTGGGAAAAAGCGAGTTCTCGAGAACAAAGACGATTGGTTTTCCTCAAGAAACATCCCTATTCTAACAAAAGATTGCCCAATTTAAAGCATTTACTCTAAATGCTGCGCATAAAAAAACACCCCGACGATGACTCATCGGGGCTGCTATTCAGCCACATTCAATTACGTGAAATAAAAGGTCTGAAAGATAGAACATCTTACCTCTGTACCCTACGCCGATAACTGTATAGCAAAGCAGCAGAAAGTGAAAGTAATTTATGTAATTTAGTTTCACCCAAAACGGGAAAGGTAAATTTCTATATTTTTCAAATGGATAAAAAAATCCCCAGTATAAATACCGGGGAGTTATAAAGGTGACTAGCTAGCACTTCCTCAACTATCTAGTTAGTCAGCACCATTTCGCACAAGTTCCGCTGCTTTGAGAAAAAACTTGATAAACGTGAGCGACACTAGCCTGAAATCATCGCAACCCATTGTTACCTATCGATTTATATTTATTTTTATAATGGTGCTAATTTCATTCTCCCACGCACGGGGAGCACTTTCCCCCCGAGGAAGAGAGAGATTCTGCTCAGACATAGGGTGTGACATCGCAACAGCCCGTCAGCAGGAGCGCACACTCGCGGTTGTGCCACTCCTCACCCGCTTGATAAGCGGACCGATTTACAGGGTGCCCAGATTGCGCTTCAGTTCTCTCAATACCTGCTTGGTGCCAGGCCGGATGCCGCGCCACACGGTAAAGGCTTCAGCAGCCTGCTCCACCAGCATGCCGAGCCCGTCCATGGTCTGACGAGCGCCATGCTGCTTGGCCCAGCCGATGAAGGCCGTGTCCGTCGCACCGTACATCATGTCGTAAATGGCGATATCGGCGTGGATCAGGGCCGGTGCCAGCGGTGGCAACTCCCCTTGCAGACTGGCGGAGGTGGAATTGATGATGAGATCGAACGGCCCCGCCAGCTGCTCATAAGTCTTGGCACTGAGCGCTCCCAGATCCTGGAATTCGGCAGCCAGCTGCTGCGCTTTTCCATGAGTGCGGTTGGCGATCACCAACTCGCCCGGCTTCTCCGCCAGCAGCGGCGCCAACGCACCGCGAGCCGCCCCACCGGCCCCCAACAACAGGATCCGGCTGTCCGCCAGCGTCACCCCATGGGACTTGAGATCGGCTACCAGCCCGGCACCATCTGTGTTGTCCCCCAGCAGCACGCCGTCATCGGTCAGCTTGATGGTATTGACCGCCCCCGCCCGCTTGGCCCTTGGACTCAACCGATCGACCAGGGCGAACGCCTGCTCCTTGAAGGGCACCGTGACATTGCACCCCTTGCCCCCCTGGGCAAAGAAGCTGCGCAGGGTAGCGGCAAACTCGTCGACGGCGGGCTCGGCCAACCCATACTCCAGCTCTTGCTGGGTCTGTCTGGCGAACAGGGTATGAATGAAGGGGGACTTGCTGTGGCGCACCGGGTGGCCAAAAACCAGATAACGATCCATCAAAGAGTTCCATCAGAGGGTGATCACCCGATTTAACGGGTTTTCTCAGTCGGGAACAAGCCGAATATCGGCCAGTAAAAAGGGGCCCGTCATGGCCCCTCGAGTCACAGCCACTCTCGTGGCGTGAGGTAGTCGGTATAGAGCAAAGCCTCGGGGCTGCCCGCCTCCGGCTGCCAGTCATACTCCCAGCGGGCCAAGGGGGGCATCGACATCAGGATCGACTCGGTACGTCCGCCAGTCTGCAACCCGAACAGGGTACCCCTGTCATACACCAGGTTGAACTCCACGTAACGACCACGGCGATAGAGCTGGAACGCCCGCTCCCGCTCGCCATAGGGCAGCGTCTTGCGTTGCTCGACAATGGGCAGATAGGCATCGAGATAACCCCGACCTACCGCCTGCATGAAGGAGAAGCAGTCGGCAAAGGGCCAGCGGTTCAGATCATCGAAGAAGAGGCCGCCCACCCCTCTGGTCTCGTTGCGATGCTTGAGGAAGAAGTAGCGATCGCACCAGGACTTGAACTCGGGGTAGATATGGTCGCCAAAAGGCTGACAGAGATCGTGGGAGACCTGATGCCAGTGCTGCACATCCTCGGCAAACGGATAGAAGGGCGTCAAATCGAAACCGCCGCCAAACCACCAGATGGGCGCCTCGCCCTCTTTCTCGGCGATGAAGAAACGGACGTTGGCATGACTGGTCGGCACATAGGGGTTGTGCGGATGGATCACCAGCGAGACGCCCATGGCCTCGAACTTGCGGCCGGCCAGTTCGGGGCGGTGAGCGGTCGCCGATGCCGGCATGGCATCGCCATAGACATGGGAGAAGTTGACCCCACCCTGCTCGATCACAGCGCCGTGGCGCAGCACCCGGGTGCGGCCGCCACCACCGCCTTCGCGGCGCCAGGCATCTTCCACGAAGTGTCCGGCGCCATCAGCCTGCTCCAGTCCCCGGCAGATCTCGTCCTGCAACTGCAGCAGGAAGGCCTTGACCTGGGCCACATCCGGTTTGCTCATCTTGTCTCCAGTCAGGCAGGATCTTGATCGTCCCGTCCATTTTATATTGTGGTGTCACGCCATGAGCACATCGCCCGTCATGACTGCAAATCAGCGCCCCTCAGGAGGGACGAATGATGGCGCCGGTACGGGCGTCCTTGATCTCGGATGGATTGGCCTGTCCCCCGACCTCCCCAGGCAGGATATGGGCCAGCTGACTTGCCAGCAGCGCACCTATATCGGCCACCCGACGGGCAGGCTCCTCGCCGGTCAGGTTGGCACTGGTCGAGACCAGGGGCTTGCCAAAGGCGCGGCACAGGGCCTGCACCTGAGGATGGGCCGTGACGCGCACCGCCAGGGTATCGAACTGTCCGGTCAGCCAGGTCGGCGTGGTCGTGCGGGCAGGCATGATCCAGGTGAAGGGGCCGGGCCAGCTCGCCTGCACGCGAGCAAGCTGCTCGTTGCTGAGCTGGCTCAGGTCGATGTAATCCTGCAATTGGGTCAGATCGGCGGCAATCAGGATCAGGCCCTTCTCCACCGGGCGCTGCTTGATGGCCAGCAGGCGCTGAACCGCAGCCTCGGAGTCGGGATCACATCCCAGGCCAAAGACGGCCTCGGTGGCATAGGCGATCACCCCTTCGCGGTGCAGGGCGGCGATCGCTTGTTCAAATTCGTTTGGCATAGAAAAAATGCGACAGCCGGGCTGCCACCTCTCATCACTGGGTTGTAAGTTGAACCGACATGAGGGCACCTTGGAGCCCTCACCTCTTCAGTACATTCGGACGTTTGACCCGCCATCAGAGCCTCGGCTCATCATTGGCCACTGCAACGCCTGAGATGCCGGGCCACATGAACAGACCAAGAGGCTGGCGGCACGGCAGCATCGGGATCGGCGCCCAACGGCACGGCCGTAGAAGGGCGGTTCACCGCAAGAAGATAAATCCAGATGAAGTACCCTCTTGCCAGCAAGCTGCCAGCCGGCTCATGGCGGCAGGATTATACCCGCTCAATCTGATGACAGCATTTCTTTTGCGGGCAGACCCAGCGCAGACTCCCTCTCACTTTCTTCTCGATCATGATGCCCCAGCCACACTCGGGGCAGGGCATGGGAACAGGCTTGTCATTCACCACGTACTTGCAGTGAGGATAGGCATCGCAGGGGTAAAACTGTTTGCCATAGCGGGAGGTGCGGCTCACCAGATGACCCTTGCCGCACTCCGGGCAGAGGATCTGGGTATCGTCGCTCTCCTGCAGGGACTCGATATGCTGGCAGGCCGGATACTGGGTACAGCCCACGAACAGGCCGTAACGCCCCTTCTTGATCGCCAGCGGCTGGCCGCAATCGGGGCAAGCGGAGCCTTCGAGTACCTTCTCGATGTCGCGACCGGAGGGCGTCAGGGAACGAATGTAGTCACAGGAGGGGTAGGCCGAGCAGCCCAGGAAGGGGCCATGCTTGCCCTGACGGATCACCAGCTCGGCACCACACTGCGGGCACGGTTCGCGCTCGAAAGCATGTTCGTGGGCAGAAAAGAGGTGATGATCGATTTTTGACATGGGCCGCGCCTTGGAATCCAGATGGCCTGAATTCTACCAGCGCGGCACCAGACTGTCAGTGAATGACACCATCCGACTCGTCAAACACCAGCTCCTCCATCTGCTGGTAGGCATTCTCACTGCCCGGGACGTTGAACAGCACCATCATGACGACCCACTTCAGGTCATCCAGCTCGATATCCGGCTTGTCCAGCTCCAGCAAGCGCTCGATACAGATTTCACGGGTTTCGGCGTTCAGCACCTGGGCCTGTTCCAGGAACAGCAGGAAACCACGGCACTCGGTACTGAGGCGAGCCAGCTCTTGCGGGGCGTAGATCCGCATCGAACCTTGCGCGCTGGCGGTGACATACACCTCCCGCTCGCTGTCATGCAGATTGGCCAGTCGTTCCAGCCAGTTGAGTGCCTTCTCAATCTCGTCCTGATTGAAACCGGCCCGGCTAAGTTCGTCGGTGAGTTCATCCTGCTCGACCATCACATCTGCATCGCTGTGGATGTAGGTCTCGAAAAGGTACATCAATACATCAAACATGATTCGCCCTCCTCGCTCTGACGTATCCACCGGCTACCGCCATCACTGCACCGGCCAGCTCCAGCTCTACCAACCTGCCCAATACCACTTCGACAGGAAGCTGGGCCCGCTCGGCAACGGTATCCACGCTCGTGGTCTCATAATCTACGTTATCCAACAAATCGGCATAAGGCAATTCGCTATTATGCAATGGCTCGGGAGAAGGGTTCGCCAGCTTCTTTAATGGCACAAGGGCAGGCAGCTCTTCCATCACATCTGCCGCATTCAAGACCAACTTGGCCCCCTGCTGAAGCAGGCGATTGCACCCCGCAGCCTGGGTGTTTTGCGGTGCACCTGGTATGGCAAAGACCTCGCGTCCCTGCTCCAACGCGTAGCGGGCCGTGATGAGTGAGCCGCTCTGTTCGGCCGCCTCCACCACCAGCGTGCCCAGCGACAAGCCACTGATGATGCGATTGCGACGAGGGAAATGTTCCGCCAGCGGCCCCTGATCCGGCGCCAGCTCGGAGACAAGCAGGCCGCCGTGCTCGAGGATCTGCATCGCCAGGCCCTGATGGCGCTTTGGGTAGAGGCAGTCAAGCCCGGATCCCAGCACCGCCAGCGTCACACCGCCCGATGCCAAGGCCTGCTGGTGACAGATGCCATCAATGCCCAGCGCCAATCCGGAGGTGATCGCCAGACCGCTCTCCACCAATTCGGCACACAAACGGGCTGCGTTGTCCTTGCCTGCATAGGTGGGGTGACGGGTTCCCACCATCGCCAGCTGTGGCAGAGAAAGGGATGCAAGATCCCCGCGGCAATAGAGCAACAGGGGGGCGGCGGGGATCTCTTTGAGCAGCGAGGGATAAGCGGGACTGTCCGGGCAAAGCAGGTGATTGTCAGGTGCCGCGGCCCAGTTCAACCCCTGCTCCACCAGGGGTGATGGCCATCTCAGCTGCCGGATTTGGGCCGATTGCAGGCCAAGTGATTGCAGCACACCATCATCACAGCCAAACAGGGCGTCGATGTCGCCGCCGAAGTGCGTAAGCAGCCGCGCGGCGGTGACCGGACCTATGCCGGTCACCGTATCCAGCGTCAACCACAGCGAGAGCCGCCCGAGTGGAAGTGGCACGTCAGAAGTTACTGACCTGATAACCCGAGCTGACCAGATCCTGGCTCTGCAGGATGAGGCCATAACTCAGCTTGTCATACACCTTGAACAGCATGACCCTGGCAACCGCTTCGGCGGGCAGGGACGACTTGCCAGCAGAGTGGAATGCCTTGTCATAGACGGAAGCATATTCCCGATACGAGACCTTGCCATTCTTGTCCACCATCTCGGCCCCCGGACGCAGGATCTCGAGCACATCGCCTGGGGCAATCTGATCCCGCAGCCCCTTGTTGATGAGGACAACGTCAAACTTGCCTCCCCCGCGCACCTTGCTCGGCAGCTCTATCACATAACCGGGGGAAATCACCGGCGCCGCCTTTGGCATGAAGACGGCAGAAAGGCTCTCCTGCGGTGGTAACGGGATGACCTTGTCTCCCTGATATACCTCGCGCCTGCTGTGCGTCAGCGTGACTCTGGTGCTGTCGTTGACTTGGCGATCCTCCGCCCGCACAGTGCCGACAAAAATCGCTTCCTGGCCGAGCTGCTCACCGGTCAGCTTGTCCTTGTAAGTCACCCCGGGGCGATAGATGCCGTAACTCTGACCCGGATTCAGCGCCCCCTGCACATAGAGGGTGTCCCCCTCCAGCATGCCGATATGCTTGTCGTTATTGCCAAGCACATAGGGCAGATCCTTGCTCTGCTGGCTGTCGGCCAGAATGTGATCGGTTTGCAGGAAGGGCACTATCTCGCTGAGGGGCAGGGTCGGAATGGGATTGGCCTTGTTCTCGTAGCGGTTCTTGGGAGACAGGTGAATGACCTGTTTGCCGCCCTGGCTGGCCTTGCCCAGACGCGGTTCGCCATTGACCCAGCTCAGTTGCAGCACATCACCGGGGTAAATCCAGTGTGGGTTGGCAATCTGGGGATTGATGTTCCAGAGACGTGGCCAGAGCCAGGGTTCGGCCAGATACTGGCCCGAGATATCCCAGAGGGTATCCCCCTTCTGCACCACATAACTCTCGGGATAACCGGATTTCAGCGTCAACTGCTGTGCCATGGCACCATTGGCCAGGGCTGTCGCCAGACAGGCGAGGATGATTTGCTTCAGATGCATAACACTCCCTGTTACTTCTGCACGCAAAGTGTTGCTGTTTTTTGTCGACGTAAATGACTAGAATTACGTCAATATTGACTGCGTTTATATGAAACTAAAGAAAAAACTATGGCCATTCTAGATGTATTGCGTTTCCCCGATGAGCGCCTGCGCACAGTCGCAGCCCCTGTCGAGACCATTACACCCGAGTTACAACAGATTGTAGATGATATGTTCGAAACCATGTACGCGGAGGAAGGCATAGGCCTGGCCGCGACTCAGGTCGACATTCATCAGCGCATCATCGTCATCGACGTCTCTGAAGACCGTGAAGATCAGCTGGTGCTGATCAACCCGGAAATCCTTGAGCAGTCAGGCAGCACCGGCATCGAAGAGGGTTGCCTTTCGGTCCCCGGCAACCGCGCTCTGGTACCGCGTGCCGAGTGGGTCAAGGTCCGGGCGCTGGATCGCCACGGCAAGCCATTCGAGCTGGAAGCGGACGATCTGCTCGCTATCTGCATACAGCATGAGATGGATCATCTGGTCGGCAAGCTGTTTGTGGATTACTTGTCCCCGCTCAAGCGCCAGCGCATCCGTCAGAAGCTGGAAAAGATGGCCCGTGAAGATCGCAAAGTCCTCTGAGGATCTGCCCCATTGAATAAGCTGAAACTGATTTTTGCCGGTACCCCCGACTTCGCCGCCCGTCATCTGGCGGCGTTGTTGTCTTCCGACCATGAAGTCGTCGCCGTTTACACCCAGCCCGACAAGCCGGCGGGCCGCGGTCAGAAACTGACCGCCAGCCCGGTCAAGGAGCTGGCGCTGGCCAACGATTTGCCGGTCTACCAGCCGGCCTCCCTGCGCAATGAAGCCGCACAGGCCGAGCTGGCCGCCCTTGGCGCCGATCTCATGGTGGTGGTGGCCTACGGCCTGATCCTGCCCAAGGCGGTGCTCGACACCCCGCGTCTCGGTTGCCTCAATGTGCACGGCTCCCTGCTGCCACGCTGGCGCGGTGCCGCCCCCATACAGCGCGCCATCTGGGCGGGCGATGCCGAAACCGGCGTCACCATAATGCAGATGGATGTGGGGCTGGATACCGGCGCCATGATCCGCAAGGTGAGCTGCCCCATCGCCTTTGATGAGACCTCCGCCAGCCTCTATGACAAGCTGGCCGAGCTGGGCCCGCAGGCGCTGGTCGACACCCTTAACGCCATGGCCGCCGGTGAAACCGCCGCCGAGGCGCAGGACGATGCGCTGGCCAACTATGCCCAGAAGCTCTCCAAGGAAGAGGCGCGCATCGACTGGTCCATGGAGGCCGTCGCCATCGAGCGCTGCATTCGCGCCTTCAACCCCTGGCCCATCAGCTGGTTCGAGGCCGCGGAGCAGACCATCAAGGTGTGGCAGGCCGAGGTCATCGACAGCGACCATGGCCAGAGCGCCGGCACCCTGCTCAAGGCCGACAAGCAGGGGATCGACGTCGCCACCGGCAAGGGGGTGCTGCGCCTGCTGACCCTGCAACCGCCCGGCAAGAAGGCCATGTCCGTCCCGGATCTGCTCAACTCTCGCCGCGACTGGTTTGAACCCGGCACGCAATTGCATTGAACTGGATTGAATTGACACAAGCGGGGCCCAGGCCCCGACTTGCGCATCTAAGGTAACTCTATGAAAACACGTGCACAGGCCGCTCTCGTTATTCAACAGGTGCTGGATCAGGGCCAATCCCTCTCCGCTGTTCTGCCTGCTGCCCAGGAGAAGGTGGCGCCTCGCGATCGCGCCCTCCTGCAAGAACTCTGCTACGGCACCCTGCGCTGGCTGCCCCGCCTCGACGCTGCGGTGAGCGAGATGATGGACAAGCCGCTCAAGAACAAGAGCCGCATCTTCCACTATCTGATCCTGGTCGGTCTTTATCAGCTCATCTACACCCGCATTCCGGCTCATGCCGCCGTGGCCGAGACCGTCAATGCCGTCAAGCTGCTCAAGGGTACCTCACTGCGCGGCCTGATCAACGGCGTGCTGCGCAACTTCCAGCGCAGCGCCGAAGTCATACTGCTGCGCATCGACCGGGTGCCCAGCATTCGCCTCGGCCACCCGGAGTGGCTCACCAAGCGCCTGCGCCAAACCTATCCCGAGGATTGGGAGTTCATCATGGAGGCCAACAACCAGCGGCCCCCCATGTGGATCCGCAACAACAGCCAGCGCCAGAGCCGCGAGCAGATGCTGGCCCGCATGGCCGAAGTAGGCATCAATGCGGTGGCCGGCGAAGAGGGTGAGGATTGCATACTGCTGGAGCGCCCTTGCGACGTGACCAAGCTGCCCGGTTTCGAAACCGGTGACTGCTCGGTGCAAGACGGTGCCGCCCAGCAGGCCGCCCGTCTGCTCGATCCCCAACCCGGTGACTGGGTGCTGGACGCCTGCGCCGCCCCCGGCGGCAAGACGGCCCACCTGCTGGAGCTGCAACCCGCCCTCGCCGGTGTGGTAGCCGTGGATGCGGACGAGCACCGCCTCACCCGGGTGCAGGAGAACCTGGATCGTATCGGCCTCACAGCCCGGGTGATCCACGGGGATGCCAGCACGCCGGACCTGTGGTGGCCAGAGGGTCAGTTCGACCGCATCCTGCTGGATGCTCCCTGCTCCGCCACCGGCGTCATTCGCCGCCACCCGGACATCAAGTGGCTGCGCCGGGATCAGGACATTCGCGAGCTGGCCGAGCTGCAGCGTCGCATTCTCAATGCCCTCTGGGGCAAGCTCAAAAGCGGCGGCACCCTGCTCTATGCCACCTGCTCAGTGCTGCCGGAAGAGAACCGCGACCAGATCCGCGCCTTCCTGGCGGACACCAAGGATGCACGCCTGGTACCGCTACACGAGCAGGACAACCCGGATTGCCCGGGTCGCCAGTTCCTGCCCGGCGAGGCGGAGATGGACGGCTTCTATTATGCCAAGCTGATCAAGCTGTAGGCCGTGCCCCCGGATGCCGAGTCCGGGTGGCAGGCTGGCTTGCCTCGTTTCGAAGCAACAATCTTGAGTAAGATGTCCATATGAAAATCATCATTCTGGGTGCGGGTCAGGTGGGTGGCACGCTGGCGGAAAACCTCGCCGGCGAGAACAACGACATCACCATAGTCGATACCGACAGCGACCGTCTGCGGGAGCTGCAGGACAAGTTCGATCTGCGGGTGGTGAACGGTCACGGCGCCCACCCCAGGGTGCTGCGCGAAGCGGGCGCCCAGGATGCCGACATGCTGGTCGCGGTCACCAACAGTGACGAAACCAACATGATCGCCTGTCAGGTGGCCTACTCCCTGTTCAACACCCCGAACAAGGTGGCGCGGATCCGCTCCCCCGCCTATCTGGTGGAGCGGGATCGGCTGTTCCTGCCGGAATCCGTGCCTGTGGATCACCTGATCGCCCCCGAGCAGCTGGTGACCGACTATGTGCGTCGCCTCATCGAGTATCCGGGCGCGCTGCAGGTGGTTGATTTTGCAGGTGGCAAGGTGGGTCTGGTGGCGGTCAAGGCCTACTACGGCGGCCCCCTGGTGGGCAATGCCCTCTCCACCCTGCGGGATCACATGCCGAACATAGAGACCCGGGTCGCCGCCATCTTCCGCCAGGGCCGCTCCATCCGCCCGCAAGGCACCACCATCATAGAGGCGGATGACGAGGTGTTCTTCGTCGCCGCCGCCGGCCACATCCGGGCCGTGATGTCGGAGCTGCAACGGCTCGAGAGCCCCTATCGCCGCATCATGATAGTCGGGGGTGGCAACATAGGCGCCGGTCTCGCCCGCCAGCTGGAGAAGCGCTACAGCGTCAAGCTCATAGAGCGCAACCAGAAGCGGGCGGAGCAGCTCTCGGAGAACCTGGAAAACACCATAGTCTTCTGCGGCGACGCGGCGGATCAGGAGCTGCTGGCGGAGGAGCACATCGATCAGATCGACGTCTTCATCGCGGTGACCAACGAGGACGAGGCCAACATAATGTCGGCCCTGCTCGCCAAGAAGATGGGTGCCAAGAAGACAATGGTGCTGATCCAGCGCGGCGCCTACGTGGATCTGGTGCAGGGCGGCTCCATCGACATCGCCATCTCGCCCCAGCAGGCCACCATCTCGGCCCTGCTGACCCACGTGCGCCGTGCCGACATCGCCAACGTCTACAGCCTGCGCCGCGGGGCGGCCGAAGCCATCGAGGCCATAGCCCACGGTGACGAGAACACCTCCAAGGTGGTGGGCAAGACGGTGGGTGAGCTCAAGCTGCCGCCGGGCACCACCATAGGCGCAGTCGTACGGGGAGATGAGGTGCTGATCGCCCACGATCGCACCCAGATCCAGCAGGATGACCACGTGGTGATGTTCCTGGTGGACAAGAAGTACATCCCGGAAGTGGAACGCCTGTTCCAGCCCAGTCCTTTCTTCCTGTAAGCCCTCCATGCAACAGGCTACGACATCCAGACCCGGACATTTCCCAGAGGGAAGGTCCGGGTCTTTTTTCAATCAACGACCAGGTTATCTTGCATGATCAAGCTGCGTCCCATCGTCTTCACCCTCGGGCTGGTGCTATCCAAGCTGGCCCTCTTCATGTGGCTGCCCACCCTGCTGGCGCTGTTCACCGGCTCCGAGGGCTTCGTCGAGTTTCTCAAGTCCGTGCTGATCACCCACGGCGCCGCCCTGCTCTGCCTGCACCATGGGCGCAAGGTGGAGTTTCACCTCGGGGTGCGGGAGATGTTCCTGCTCACCACCTCGGTCTGGGTGGTGGCCTGTATCTTCGGCGCCCTGCCCTTCTTCTTCATCAACCACATCGACTTCACCGACGCCTACTTCGAGACAATGTCGGGGGTCACCACCACGGGATCCACAGTGCTGTCGGGGCTGGACGGCATGGCCCACAGCATCTTGCTGTGGCGCTCCATTTTGCAGTGGCTGGGGGGCGTGGGTTTTATCGTGATGGCGGTGGCCGTGCTGCCCTACCTCAACGTCGGCGGCATGAAACTGTTCCAGACCGAGAGCTCGGATTGGTCAGACAAGAGCGCGCCCCGCGCCAAGACGGTGGCCAACAACATAGTGGTGGTCTATCTGGTGCTCTCCATGCTCTGCTTCCTCGCCTACTGGGTGAGCGGCATGACGCTGTTCGAGGCGGTCAACCACGCCATGACGACGCTGAGCACCGGGGGCTATTCCACCTCGGATCAGTCCATGTCCCACTTTTCCAACTCGGCGCACTGGATTGGCACCCTCTTCATGTTCCTCGGCGGCCTGCCCTTCCTGCTCTATGTGCAAGCCCTCTCCCGCCGTGACAACAGCCTGCTCAAGGATGCCCAGGTCCAGGGCTTCTTCTGGCTAGTGGTCTGGGTCACCGTCGTCGTCACCTTCTATCTCTGGGTAAGGGACATCTACGGCTTTATGGATGCCCTGCGCATCAGCAGCTTCAACATAGTCTCGGTGATCACCACCACCGGCTATGGCCTCGGTGACTTCGGCACCTGGGGGCCGCTGACCAGCATCATCTTCATCATCTTGCTGGCGCTCGGCGCCTGCTCCGGCTCTACCGCCGGCGGGCTCAAGATCTTCCGGATACAGGTGGCCTTCGCCCTGTTCAAGAAGCAGATGCGCCAGCTGATGCACCCCTCGGGCGTCTTCCCCCAGAAATACAACGGCCGTCCGGTCAACGACGCCATCATCCGCTCCATGATCTCCTTCGTGCTGGCCTATTTCGCCATCATCTTGCTGATCGCAGCCCTGCTCGCCGCCATAGGCCTGGATCCCCTGACCGCCATCTCGGGCTCCATCACGGCGGTGGCCAACGTGGGCCCCGGCATGGGGCCCGTCATAGGCCCCAGCACCAACTTTGCCAGTCTGCCGGATACGGCCAAGTGGATACTGTCGTTCGGCATGTTGCTGGGGCGACTCGAGATCCTGACGGTGGCGGTGATCTTCTTCCCCTCGTTCTGGCGCCAATGAGACCGGAGTGGCGGATCACCATGACAAAAAGGGCAGCCCGCGGGCTGCCCTTTTTGTCTGCGTTCGACCGTCGCCCTTGCTTCAGTCGGCGGAGTCTTCCCGCTCCAGCGCGCGGTTGACCAGGGGCTCCGGCAGGGGCTTGGTGACCTCCACCCCCAGCTCGCGAAAACGCTCGACCTGGGCGATCAGGTTGCCACGGCCGTTGACCAGCCGCCCCATCGCCTTGTCGTAGCTCTCCTGCGCCTTGTGCAGGCTGCCCCCCATCTGCTGCATCTCCTCCACGAAGAGCCGCAGCTTCTCGTAGAGGCGGCCGGCCCGCTCGGCTATCTGGCGCGAGTTCTGGTTCTGCCGCTCGTAGCGCCACAGGTTCTCTATGGTGCGCAGCGCCACCATCAGGTTGGTGGGGCTCACCAGCAGTATGTTGTGATCCAGCCCGTAACGTACCAGGGAGGGGTCGGCCTCCAGGGCGGTGAGGAAGGCGGGCTCCACCGCCACGAACATCAGCACATAGTCCAGGGTGCGCACCCCGGGCAGTTGCTGGTAATCCTTGCGGCCCAGCTCGCGGATGTGGTTGCGCACCGAGGCAACGTGCTCCTTGAGCGCCACCGCCTTCTCCAGCTCGTCCTCGGCGTTGTACCAGCGCTCGTAAGCGGTCAGCGACACCTTGGCGTCTATGATGATGTCTTTGTCCTGCGGCAGGTGGACGATGACGTCGGGCTGATAGCGCTTGCCCTTGTCCACCTCGATATTGACCTGGGTGTGGTACTCGTGGCCCTCTCGCAGGCCGCACTCGGAGAGGATACGGGCCAGCACCACCTCACCCCAGTTGCCCTGCTGCTTGCTGTCACCCTTGAGGGCACGGGTCAGGGCCGCGGCCTCTTCGGTCATGCGGGCATTGAGCTCGGCGAGGCGCTCCAGCTCGAACTTGAGGCTGTGGCGCTGGGCCGTCTCCTGAGCGTGGGTCTCCCCCACCTGGCGACGGAAACCCTCGAGCTGCTCTTTCAGCGGAGTCAGCAGCAGATCCAGGCTGTTCTGGTTCAGTTCGCGGAAATTGCCGGAGTTTTGTTCGAAGATACGGTTGGCGAGGTTCTCGAACTGCTGGCTGAGGCGGGCCTCCGCCTGCTGTTGCAGTTGCAGCTTCTCGGCGCTGGCGATGCGCTCGCTGCGCAGTGTGGCTTCGGCATCCTTGAGGCGAGCGGTGAGCTTGAGCAGCAGGGCCTGCTGCTGCTCCAGCTTCTGCTGGCCCAGCATCTTCTCATCCTGCAGCTCGTCGAACCTGTCCTGCAACGCCTGATGGCGCTCCTCGGTGAGCAGTGTCTCCTCCCGGGCCGTGCGACGCCCCGCCAGCCAGCCGAGGAGCAGGGCCAGCAGACCCGCCAGCAAGGCAGGCAGCCAGGTCATCATCGGGATCATCGCCGACTCCGCCGACACAGGAAGTGCTGGACATCAACGCGTGCGGCGATCATCGGCGGCTCCGCTGGCGCAGGAAGAGTTCGAGATAACGGTTGAGCAGCAGCCAGAACAGCACATAGATGAGGTAGGCGGCCAGCACCACCCACTTGTGACTGTTGACCCCGGTGTCGAGCTCGGTGAACTCGATCTCCTTGATGCGGCAGTAGGCCCACATCAGCAGGGGGAAGATATACAGCAGAGAAGCACGCCACAGAAATAACCACATGAGTTCATCAGATCCCGCAAAAAGACTCGCCTAGCTTACACAAGGGCAACCCGGCTTGCGATCCTGGCCGGCGCTATTCTCTGGCTTGCCGGCGGAAAACTGGATAAAATTAACCCCTAATAGGTATAGGGGTGAGCATGACTCATTTTTTCTGTCGCTGGCTGACGCACGCACTGGGGGGCTCCCGCAAACCGGACATGGTTTGCCACGAGGCGCGCCCGCCCTGGGCCATCGAAGAGTCGCAATTCCTCGCTCTGTGCCGCCGCTGCGGCGAGTGCTTCAAGGCCTGCCCCAACGGCCTGCTCAAACCCGCCGACCAGCCCGAATATGTCGGCACCCCCATAGCCGGCACCCCTGTGCTGGATCTCGCCTGCGGCCAGTGCAGCTACTGCGGCAGCTGCGCCAGAGCCTGTCCCACCGGGGCGCTGGACCTGCGGCTCGGCCGCCAGGTGCAGACCCGGGTCAGGATAGAGGCGAGCTGTCAGGCCCGTAAAGGCTTCTACTGCCTGCTGTGTGAGGATGCCTGCCCCCAGCAGGCGATCAAGGCCAGCAGCGAGGGGGTGAGCGTCAACATGGCGGCCTGCGACGGTTGCGGCGCCTGCGGCCTCGCCTGCCTGCACGGAGCCATCACCCTGATCCCCCAGCTCTGACGACTCCGGCATCCCGACGCACTCACATCCGTCCCCGGCATTCATGCCAGACAGCAAAAAGGGCCCCGAGGGGCCCTTTCACCGTCATGACCCTCAGGCCATGGTCAGGATATTGTCCTGCTCGATGCCAAGCAGGTGGCACAGCCGGGTCGGATCCCGCACCGCATCCGCCAGGGTGTACTCCCCCAGCACCTCGAGGAAGGCGTTCATGGCGCGGCGCAGTATCCCCTGGATGCGGCAGCCGCCGGAGAGGCGGCAGTTCTCGCGCTTGCAGTCCACCGGGCAGAGCACGTGCTCCATGTCCATCACCACATCGCGCAGGTTGATGGAGACGGCGGAGCGACCGAGACGGATGCCACCATGCTTGCCACGTACCGTTTCGATGTACCCCTTGATGCCGAGCTGATGCACTATCTTGACCACGTGGTTGCGGGAGATGGCGAAGGTGTCGGCCACTTCCGTGATGGTCGACAGGCGATCACCGGGCTGGATAGCCAGAAAGGTCAGGGTACGCAGGGCGTAGTCGGTAAATCGTGTCAGTTGCATGGTCGCACTTGCCTCTTACTACAAGCCAGAAATCAGGACGACAGCCAGTGGCCAGAGAGGTGAGACTGCACGTGCGCCCGCACAGGTGTCGCTTCTTCAGCCGGGTCGTGGAGTGACAAGGTTAAGAGCAGCTCTGGCGGGTGTCGACGAAGATGTACATAAATCGACACTTTCTTTGATTGATCGCAAACTTGCCGGCTCGGGGCGGGGTTTTGGCCATTTCCGGCGGCTAAATTCCATCGGCAGGCAGGGGGCCACAGTCCGGCGAGCGGGCCGGTTAGAGTCTGTCAGTGGGGATGTTTCAGCCAGGTTTTCAGGGCTTGGGAAGGGATGGAACTCTCGGAGGCGACCGCGAAGGCGCCCCAGTCCACCGCGCACTGCAGGGCATCCCCCATCGCCATGCCGCGGGCCAGACCGTGGATAAGGCCGCCGGCGAAGGCATCCCCCGCCCCCGTGGTGTCGACCACGGACACCGGCCGCGCCGCCACCCGCACCTGCTCCTCGCCGTGGATGGCAACGGCCCCCGCCTTGCCCTCGGTCAGCACCAGCCATTCGAGCTGCTCCCCAGCGAGCTCCCTGGCATGCCGCCAGGGATCGCCCACCTCGGCGAGATCCGCGCGGGAGGCCACCAGCACGTGGCAGGGGCGGCGGGCCTGGCCGCCCTTGGGGTACTGGGCCACCACGAAGCTCTTGCCGAGCATCTGGCGCATGTAGCCGATGATGGCGGTGCCGGGGTAGTTCACATAGAGGCAATCCACCCCCTCCAACGGCAAGTCGCCTGGCAGATCCGGGCGGCGCGGACGCCTTAGAATGGTGCGCTCCCCGGTGGAGTCCACCAGCACCAGCAGCTCCCCCGTCTCGCCGCCAAAGCGCTCCACGTGGGAGCAGTCCAGCCCATGGCCCGCGGCCTGCTCCAGCAGCCAGTCGCCGGTCTCGTCCAGCCCGATGCGGGAGGCAATGATGACCTCATGCCCCGCCCACACCAGCCCTATGCCGGTGTTGGCGGCGCCGCCGCCGAGCCTGCGTCCCTGATCCACGTATTGCATCCGTGCCCCCGCTACCAGGGGTTCGGCCAGGGAGAGCACATGATCACAGTTGAGATTGGCAAGCAGCAGGATGCGGGACATGGGGACCTCGGCAGGGCGGGTCCGGCATCCAGCGACGCCGGACCGATGACGGAAGACGACTCAGTAGACGGGCAGCTCCACCCCGACCAGCAGCTCGTCGATGCGCGCCTGGGTCGGCTGCTGCATCACGTTCTGGATCATCTCCTTGGTGAGATGGGGGGAGAAGGAGCTGATGAAGTCATACATGTAGTTCTGCAGCAGTATGCTCTTGCTGAAGCAGAGCTGGGCCGGGCAGGGCTCGAACAGGTGCTCCAGGTTGATGGCCACCAGGCTGGGGGCATCGTGGTCGTTGGCCACCAAGGATGAGATGATGCCTATGCCGAAGCCCAGTTCCACGTAGCGCTTGATGACGCCCGCATCCATCACAGTCATGTAGTAGTTGGGGCTGAGGCCGGCCGCCTGGAACACCCTGTCCTGCACCTGACGCCCGGTGGCGCCGCTCTCGTAGCTGAGGATGGGGTACTGGCAGAGCTGCTCCAGGGTCGGTTTCTTCACCTTGGCCAGGGGGTGATCCTTCGGCACCACCAGCGACAGGGTCCAGAGGTAGGCGGGCAGCGCGATCAGCTCCTTGTCGAAGCCTATCTCGTGGGCCACGATGGAAAAATCCGAGTAACCCTTGCTGATCTGCTCCTTGGTGGCCGACATCACGGGGTGCAGGTGGAACGAGATCTTGGGGTACTTCTTGGTGAAATAGGTGACGCTTTTCGGCAGCAGGTAGCGGGCTATGGTGTGGGTGGTGTGGATGTTGAGGGTGCCCACTGTCGGATCCAGGTACTCCCGGGAGATGGCCTTGATCTTGCTCTCTATGTTGAGCATGGCCTCGGCGCACTTGATGATCTCCTCCCCCACAGGGGTGATCCTGTGCAGGTGCTTGCCGCGACGCTCGAAGATGCGCACCCCCAGCTCGCTCTCCAGCAAGCCGATCTGCTTGCTCACCCCAGGCTGGCTGGTATAGAGCGCATCGGAAGCGACGGAGACGTTGAGATTGTGGTCCCGCACCGCGATCAGATACTTCAACTGCTGTAGTTTCAAGGTTGCACCCTCACAGGCTGGCGCGGCTGTCATCAGATGGACAAGGCCGCCACAAATGGCGGCCAGTGTACCATCCGAACTCGGCATATCACCGCTTGATCCTTCATTTTGCTACAAAATCTAGCATCTGCCGGGGGGATATGACAAACGGACGCTCAGCGCACTGCGGGGCCGACCGGCAGCATGCCGAGGAACTGCAGCAGCCATTGCATCATGGTGGCCGAGTCCACTTCTCCCTCCAGGGAGGAGAGGCTGCTCTGGTAGTGCTCGTCGGGCAGCCGATCCCGCCGCCGCTCGATCAGCGCCCGGTTGTATTCCACCGAAAACTCTGGATGACCCTGGATGGCGACTATGTGATCCCCCTGCAGGAACATGAAGTTCGGGCAAAAATCGTTGCCCGCCAGCAGGGTCGCCCCCGGGGGCAACTGCTCTACCTGATCCTGGTGACTGGCCAGGATCCTGATGGTCTCCAGCCCGGGCTGCATCCAGGGTTTCGCCTCCTGCATGGGGTGAACGGAGACGCCGAGCCCCCAGCCCTTGGTGGACTTCACCACCTCTCCCCCCAGCGCCTGGGCGATCACCTGATGACCGAAGCAGATGCCGGCCAGCTTGACGTTGGCATCGTGGGCCCGGCGGATCCAGTCGCGCAGCGCCAGGATCCAGGGAATATCGCTGTAGGCATCGTGGCGCGATCCTGTGATGAGCCAGGCATCGCACTCGTTCAAGTCGCTCGGCAGCTCCCCATCGAGCGCCGACCAGACCCTGTATTCCAACGCCGGGGCCAGCGCCCGGAAGCCCTTGATAAACATCTCGGAGTAAACGGGGCCAAAACTCCCAACCAAGTCGGGGTCCAGCCGGTCACAATCGAGAATTCCCAGTCGCATCTGTTACTCCTTCACAGGGATAGCGGGACACGCCGGCGGACTCCTTCCGCCGGGCCATGCCAGGGCTAGCTGCTGCATGTTGATCATTTCATGGTCGGCATGGAGAACTCGGCGCCGGCCCGCAGGCTCTGGGGCCAGCGTGCAGTCACCGTCTTCATCCGGGTATAGAAGCGTACCCCGTCCGGCCCGTGCATGTTGAGCGGCCCGAAGATGGACCGCTTCCAGCCACCGAAGCTGTGAAACGCCATGGGCACAGGTATGGGTACGTTCACCCCTACCATACCGACCTGAACCCGAGTGGTGAAGTCCCTCGCGGTATCCCCGTCGCAGGTAAAGATGGCGGTGCCGTTGCCGTACTCGTGTTCGTTGATGAGGCGCAGGGCCGTCTCGTAGTCCGGCGCCCGCACTATGGCGAGCACTGGGCCGAAGATCTCCTCCCGGTAGATGCGCATCTCGGGGCCGACCCGGTCGAACAGACTGCCGCCGATGAAGTAGCCCTCACCGTGGCTGACACCGCGACCATCCACCACCAGACTGGCGCCCTCTGCCACCCCCTGATCCACGTAGCCACGCACCTTGGCCAGGTGCTCACGGCTGATGAGGGGGCCCATCTCGTTCTCCGGGATCGGACCAAGGCCGGGCCCGACCCGCAGTGCCTCCACCAGCGGCTTGAGCTTGGCCACCAGGGCATCGGCGGTGGCATCACCCACCACCAGGGCCACCGAGATCGCCATGCAACGCTCGCCGGCCGCGCCATAGGCCGCCCCCATCAGGGCGGAGACCGCCTGATCGAGATCCGCATCCGGCATCACCAGCATGTGGTTCTTGGCGCCGCCCAGGGCCTGCACCCGCTTGCCGTGGGCCGAGGCGGTGGCATAGATGTACTGGGCTATGGGGGTGGAGCCGACGAAGGACACCGCCTGTACCCGCGGGTCTGTCAGCAGCACGTCCACCACCTCCTTGTCGCCGTTGACCACGTTGAGCACCCCGTCCGGCAGGCCCGCCTGCTTGAGCAGCTCGGCCATGCGCAGGGCCAGGGAGGGATCCTTCTCGGACGGCTTGAGGATGAAGCTGTTGCCGCAGGCCAACGCCACCGGGAACATCCAGAGCGGCACCATGGCCGGGAAGTTGAACGGCGTGATGCCGGCGCAGACCCCCACCGGCTGCATCATCGAGTGGCTGTCCACCCCCCGGCCCACGTTGAGGGAGTGCTCCCCCTTGAGCAGATGGGGAATACCGCAGGCAAACTCCACCACCTCCAGCCCCCGGGTCAGCTCCCCCTGGGCGTCGGAGAAGACCTTGCCGTGCTCGCGGCTGATGAGGCGGGCCAGCTCGTCCCTGTGCTGCTCCATCAGCTCCTTGAAGCGGAACATCACTCGTGCCCGCACCAGCGGCGGGGTCTGGGACCAGTCGGCGAAGGCGCGCTCGGCGCTGGCGATGGCATCGAGGCACTCGGCGGCGGTGGAGAGGGCCACAGTGCCCTGCTGCTGGCCGGTGGCCGGATCGAAGATGGCGCCGAAACGCTCGCTGCGACTCTCAGTGGTTTCGCCGTCGATGAAGTTGTCGATCCTGTAACTCATAAATCCTCCGTGATGGGTCATTCGCGTCATCCTTGTGCGCGGCCGTGGGCATCAGGCACAGGAAGAGGGCGCCCGGCGGGCGCCATGCAACAAAGGGTAAGTGTCAGTCCTGGGCCTGCAGGACATCCTGCAGCAGGGTGAAGAGGTCGTCGATCTCGCTGCGCTCGATGATGAGGGGTGGCGACAGGGCGATGATGTCGCCGGTCACCCGGATAAGCGCCCCCTTCTCGAAGCAGCGCACGAACACCTCGTAGGCCCGCTTGCCCGGCGCATCCGGCATGGATTCGAGCTCTATGCCCGCCACCAGCCCGTAGTTGCGCACATCCTTCACATGCTTGCAGCCCTTGAGGGAATGCGCCGCCTCCTCCCAGTAGCCCGCCAGATCGGCGGCGCGATGGAGCAAGTTCTCGCTGCGGTAGATCTCCAGGGTCGCCAGACCCGCGGCGGCCGCCACAGGGTGACCCGAGTAGGTGTAGCCGTGGAACAGCTCGATGACGCCCTTGCCGGCGGCCATCATGTCGTCATAGATGTGGTTCTGCACCAGCACGGCGCCCATGGGGATGGCGCCGTTGGTGAGCCCCTTGGCGCAGGTGATAAGGTCGGGGATGACGTCGAACTCCTGGGCAGCAAAGGCCGAACCCAGGCGGCCGAAACCGGTGATCACCTCGTCGAAGATCAGCAGGATGCCGTGTTTGGTACAGATCTCCCGCAGCCGCTTGAGGTAGCCCTTGGGGGGCATGATGACGCCGGTACTGCCGGCGATGGGTTCGACGATGACGGCCGCTATGTTGCTGGCATCATGGAGGAAGACGATCTTCTCCAACTCGTCGGCCAGGGTGAAATCTTCCTCTGGCAACCCCTTGGTGAAGGCATTTTTGGCGATGTTGAGGGTGTGGGGCAGGTGATCTACACCCCCAAGCAGGGAGCCGAACCACTTGCGGTTGCCGGGAATGCCCCCCACCGAGATACCGCCGAAGCCGACTCCGTGATAGCCGCGCTCGCGACCTATGAGCCGGGTGCGGGTGCCCTGGCCGCGGGCCCGCTGCCAGGCCAGCGCTATCTTGAGCGCCGTATCGACGGATTCCGAGCCGGAGTTGGTATAGAAGACGTGGCCGAAGCCCTTGGGGGCTATCTCCACCAGCTGGTTGGCCAACTCGAACGGCAGAGGGTGGCCCATCTGGAACGTGGGGGCGAAATCGAGGTGGGAGATCTGCTGGGAGACCGCCTCGGCAATCTCGCGCCGACCATGGCCCGCGTTGCAACACCAGAGCCCGGCGGTGCCATCCAGTATCTTGCGGCCATCCTCTGAGTGATAATACATCCCCTCTGCCGACTTCAGGATGCGCGGCGCCGCCTTGAACTGCTGGTTGGCGGTGAAGGGCATCCAGAAGGCGGACATGTCGGAAGGGGTATTGATGTCGCTAATCGGTTTCATGGTCACCTCATCCTTAAGGCGTTTAGTAACACTTGGCTAATGCCTATTAAATTAAACACCTGAATCCATAAAAAAGGGCCTTTCATCGCCCTGCTTGGTGTCACCCCCTCGGGGTGGTATAAGATATTTAACACAATTTTAATAATAGTAAACAGTCAAGGAGTGTCTATCGATGGATATCGGTCACCGCCTCAAGGCGGTTCGCACCAAGGCGGCCCTCTCCCAGCGCGAGCTGGCCAAGCGCTCCGGTGTGACCAACGGTTTTATCTCCCAGATCGAGAAAAATCAGGTGAGCCCCTCGGTCGCGTCGCTGCGCAAGGTGCTGGAAGGCATCCCCATGTCGCTCGCCAGCTTCTTCACCGATGAGACGGAGATGGATTCCGAGGTGATCTTCCGCGCGGACGACATGCCGGATCTCGGCACCCACCCCATCAGCTATCGCCTGGTGGGCCACAGCCGGGCCAACCGCGCCATCGGCATGATGCAGGAGGTACTGCCCCCGGGCGCCGACACCGGCGACGATATGCTGAGCCACGAGGGGGAAGAGTGCGGCATCGTCATCCAGGGTCAGGTGGAGGTCACCGTCGGCGAGCAGGTACACCTGCTGGCGCCCGGTGATGGCTACTACTTCGACAGCCGCACCCCGCACCGTTTCCGCAACGTGGGGGAGCAGGAGTGCGTGCTTATCTCGGCCAACACGCCAGCCAGCTTCTGATCCCCATGGGTGACCAGGGCAGCTCGCCCCTCCACGAAACGGCCCCGCAGCCTGGGTAAAGTCCGCCGCAGATCGGGGCCTTTTCTCCGACATTGGGCAGCAAGTGTTTAATGAATTGTTACAAGATGGATTTACAAGCGGCAGGATGTTTAGCATATTGATACGCGGAGACTATCTTTGCCGGTTCAAGGAGTGAACATGAGTGACCTGACCCTGGCCCAGTGGCAACACAAGGCCGCCCATCTGACCCTGCCCTCGCAAGCCTTTATCGACGGCAGCTACCGGGATGCCGTCAACGGCGCCACCTTCGATTGCATCAACCCGGCCAACGGCCAGCTGCTGACCAAGGTGGCCTCCTGCGACGCCGCCGACGCCGAGCTGGCGGTGCAGGCTGCCCGCGCCGCCTTCGATGACAAGCGCTGGAGCGGGCTCTCCCCTAAACAGCGCAAGCTGATCATGCAGCGCTTCGCCGAACTGATGCGCCTCAACCAGGTGGAGCTGGCCCTGCTGGAGTCCCTGGACATGGGCAAGCCCATCGGCGATGCCATGGGCTATGACGCCCCCGCCGCCGCCAACTGCATCGCCTGGAACGCCGAGGCCATCGACAAGATCTACGATCAGGTCGCCCCGGTGGAAGAGTCCGCCCTGGCCCTGGTGACCCGCGAGGCGCTCGGGGTGGTGGCCGCCATAGTGCCCTGGAACTTCCCCCTGGTGATGGCCTGCTGGAAGCTGGGCCCGGCGCTGGCCACCGGCAACTCCGTCATCCTCAAGCCGTCCGAAAAATCCCCCCTCACCGCCCTGCGCATCGCTGGCATAGCGAAAGAGGCGGGCATCCCGGACGGCGTGTTCAACGTGCTGCCGGGCTTTGGCCACACAGTGGGTGAGGCGCTGGCCATGCACATGGACGTGGACTGCATCACCTTCACCGGCTCCACCAGGATCGGCAAGCATCTGGTGCAGTGCTCCGGCAAATCCAACCTCAAGCGCGCCTTTATGGAGTGCGGCGGCAAGAGTCCCAACATAGTGCTGGCGGACGCACCAGATCTGGACGCCGCCGCCAGGAGTGCCGTGGGCGCCATCTTCTACAACCAGGGCGAGGTGTGCACCGCCGCCTCCCGCCTGCTGGTGCAAAACAGCATCAAGGCGCAATTCATGGAGCGACTGCTGGCCCATGCCCGCGAGTGGATCGCCGCCAACCCGCTGGATCCCGCCACCCGTATCGGCGCCATGGTGGACGGCATCCAGATGGAGCAGGTGCTGAACTACATCGCCATCGGCCAGCAGGAGGGCGCCAGACTGCTGCTGGGGGGCAAGCGCACCCACACAGAGAGCGGCGGCTTCTATATCGAGCCCACGATTTTTGACGAGGTGACGCCGCAAATGCGCATCTTCCGCGAGGAGATCTTCGGCCCTGTGCTGGCGGTGACCGGCTTCGATACCTTGGAAGAAGCTATCGCCCTTGGCAACGACACCGACTATGGCCTGGCGGCGGCGATCTGGACGGCGGATCTCAACAAGGCGGTCAAGGGCTCCCGCGCCCTGCGCGCCGGCACCGTCTTCGTCAACAACTGGGATGGGGGCGACATGACGATGCCGTTCGGCGGCTTCAAGCAGTCCGGCAACGGCCGCGACAAGTCATTGCACGCGCTGGAGAAGTACACAGAGCTGAAAAGCACCTGGATCCAGCTCGAATAAGATCAGAAATGCCGCTCACCGATCGAATTGGGGGAGAAATCCCCCTTTTTCATTTTTACCCTTTCCTCAACGGCCTCAATCGATATAATCATCAAATAGACAAGCCCTTAAATATAAAGATAAAAATGCTGTTTTTTCTGGGAAGTGTACTGTTTCTGGTAGTGGGCCTGCCGCTGCTCTTCTTCATGCTGGGCGAGGGTGAGGCCTATGTGACCTGGGGTCCCTGGATCTCCGCCATCGCACTCATGCTGTGGCTGCTCATGGATGTAGAGAAGATCCGCCGCGGTGGCCGGCGCTGAGTCGATTCCATGCTGTAAAAATCTCGCCAAACGGCATTTATTAACTTCTTTCCCCCCAAAAGGATCGCTACACTGATTTTTTTGCGATGTTTTCCAACATCCGACTCTCCAGTGAAGGTTATCCGCATGCAGCAACAGATCCAGCGCCAGGGCATCATCTATGCCCTGTGTGCCTATACCCTTTGGGGCCTGGCGCCCATCTACTTCAAGACCATTTCCGCCGTCCCGGCCGCCGAGATCCTGACCCACCGCATGATCTGGTCCTGCGCCCTGCTGATGGTGCTGACCCTGATCGGCCGCCAGTGGCACAAGGTACAGGTCGTGCTGCGCCAACCCAAGGTGCTGCTCACCCTGGCCTTCACCTCCATCACAGTCGGCGGCAACTGGCTGCTGTTCATCTGGGCCATCAACAACGGCCACATGCTGGATGCCAGCCTCGGCTACTACATCAACCCACTGTTCAACGTGCTGCTCGGCATGGTGTTTCTGAGCGAGAAGCTGCGTCGCCTGCAGTGGTGGGCGGTGGGACTGGCGGTGATAGGTGTCGCCGTCCAGCTCATCGCCTTCGGCTCCCTGCCCTGGATAGCCCTGGTGCTGGCCTCGAGCTTCGCCATCTATGGCCTCATTCGCAAGAAGCTGGCCCTGGATGCCCTCACCGGCCTGCTGATCGAGACCATGATCATGCTGCCACCGGCGGCCATCTACCTGTGGGGATTCGCCGACAGCCCCACCAGCCACCTCACGCAAAACGACTGGCACCTGAACCTGCTGCTGATCGCCGCCGGGGTCGTCACCACGGCGCCCCTGCTCTGCTTCACCGCAGCCGCCACCCGGCTCAAGCTCTCCACCCTGGGCTTCTTCCAGTACATAGGCCCCAGCCTGATGTTCATCCTGGCGGTCACCCTCTACGGGGAAGCGCTGGCGCTGGACAAGATGATCACCTTCGGCTGCATCTGGAGCGCCCTGGTGCTGTTCAGCCTGGACGGGCTGCGCAGCGGCAAGCGGCGTCAGCAAGCCGGTTGAGAAGGCGAGCGCGCGGTCCCTGCAATAATCTACAAGCCAGGGGCCGGCTTTCGGGTTATCAATAGACCATGAGCGCCTCTCCATCCCGCATCCACTACTGGCAATCCCGGCTGCTGCCGGGGGTTGAACTCTCCCACTCCCATCACAGGGAGTTCAGCTATGGCCGCCACGTGCACCTGGACTACCACATAGGTCTGGTGCAGCAGGGCGGCCAGAAGTTCATCCACAAGGGCAGCAGCCACAACCTGGTGCGCGGCGAGCTCTCCACCGTCAACCCGGACGAGATGCACGACGGCCTCAGCCTGCTGCCGGAAGGGTACGAGGTGCGGGTGTTCGCCATAGCCCCCGAGCAGCTGGCCCGCTGGCTGCCAGACAAGCCAGAGCCCTTCTTCGACAAGGGGTTGCAGATCCGCCCCGATCTCTATCAGGGCTTCGCCCGGCTGCACATGTATCTGGATCAGCCCGAGCCCGACGCCCTGCTGGCGGAGAGCCAGCTCTTGGCCCTGCTCGGCGAACTGCTGCACCTGGCACCGGAGCGCCATGCCCTGGCGGATCCCCAGATCAGGTTCCTGCGCGACTACCTGCTGGGCCAGCTGGACGGGCACCACAGCCTGGAGGATCTGGCCGCCCTGTTCGGGCTGGATCGCTTCGCCTTCCTGCGCCAGTTCAAGAAGAAGACCGGCATGACCCCCTACGCCTGGCTCAAGCGATTGCGCCTCGAGCGCGGCAAGCTCCTGCTCGCCCGCGGCCTGCCGGTGAGCGAGGTGGCGCTTGCGGTCGGTTTCTTCGATCAGAGCCACTTCCACCATGGCTTCCGCCAGGCCTTCGGGCTGACCCCGGCGGACTACCGTCAGCAGATGCTCCCGAGCTGACCGACCCGGCTGCAATCTTTTACAAGCCAGCCCCTGCCTCCATCCCCCATGCTGCTGCCTCATCTTTGTAGCGAGGTATGCCATGTTCACCAGCCTGTTTCTGACCATAGGTCTCATTCACCTGATCGCCCTGGCGAGCCCGGGCCCGGATTTCGCGCTGATCCTGCGCACCAGCCTGCACAGGCCCACGGCGCTCGGGGCCGCGCTTGGCATCGCCATCGCCATCCTGCTCCATGCCACCCTCAGCCTCACCGGCATCAGCCTGCTGATCGCGAGCCAGCCCTGGCTGTTCCTGGCGGTGAAGGTGGTGGGCGCCCTCTATCTGGGCTGGCTCGGCTGGGGGGCGATCAAGGCGGCGCGCCGCAGTTCTGCCACTCAGGCACTGCGGGCAGGCGGGGAGCTGCAGGGCTGGAACCGGGGGTTGAGAGCCGGGATCGCCACCAACCTGCTCAACCCCAAGGCGCTGCTGTTCTTCATGGGATTGCTGGCGGCCATGGTGACGCCCCAGGTGGATGGCCTGACCCGGGGACTGCTGATCCTGGAGCTCTTCCTGCTCTCCCTGGCCTGGTTCGGGCTGCTGGCCTGGAGCCTCTCCACCGCCCGGGCCCAGCACCTGCTAAGCCGGGTGCAGCGGCCCCTGAACCTGGTCACGGGTCTGCTGTTCGGCACCGTCAGTCTCTCCATCCTGGCAGAGCTGGCCGTCGAGGCGAGCGCCTATGTCTGAGTCATGCAAACCATGCCCGCAGTAGAGCGGCTGCTCGGCCGAGTGCAACGGCCTGCTGTTCGGTAGCACCAGCCTAGTCTCTCCATCCTGGTAGAGCTGGCCGGCGAGGCGAGTGCCTATGTCTGAGGCCTTGGCCTGGCCCTGACAGCGAGATTACCCCAAGCAAGCTGGCATCGGACTCATTGTGGGATTAGGATGCACGCCTTCACCACAATAACGTTACGGATGTATCGGCATGACTCGACAATGGTCGCTCCCCATAGTGGCACTCGCGGGGGTAGCCTTGCTCTGGCTCGGCACCACCTTCGGCATGAAGTGGGCCCTGATGGCACTGATCGGCTTCGGTTTCGGCTTCACCCTCTCCTTCAGCCGCTTCGGCATAGTATTCGGCTGGCGCGAGATGCTGACCAGGCGCAACAGCTACTACGTGCGGGTGCACCTGCTCACCATCGCCATCGAGATCCTGCTGTTCACCGCCTTCCTCTCCTTCACTCATGCCCTCTTTGGCGATGCCATGGTGGGCAACGTCATGGCCATAGGCGTCCCCTTCATCGTCGGCGCCTTCCTGTTCGGCATCGGCATGCAACTGGCGGGGGTCTGTGCCACCGGCACCCTCTACTGCTGTGGCGAGGGGCAACCCCGCTTCTGGCTGGTGTTGATCTGCTACGGCATCGGCACCCTCATCAGCAACCAGTTTCGTCCCGAGCTGGAGGCCAGCTTCTCCAGCCAGGTGGTGCTTGCCAAGGATTTGACCGGCAATATCTGGAGCGGCATGCTGCTCAACCTGGCCCTGGTCGCCGTGCTCTTCCTGCTGTTTCGCAAGAGTGAATTGAAGCGCACCGGTGAGGTGAAGCCCATCTTCGGCGGCGGCAACCTGTTCTGGCGCGACGGCCGCTTCACCGTGCTGACCGGCGGCATCCTCATCGCCCTGCTCAACTCCGCCGTGGTGGCCCTGCACGGTTCGGCCTGGACCATCACGGGGGCCGTCTATGACATGGCGCTGCGCGGCGCCTCCTTGTTCGGCCTGTTCGAGGGCAACCCCAAGCTGGCCCAGCCACTCTTCATCAATCCCATGGTCGGTATGTTCTGGCTGGGGATCCTGGGAGCCGCGCTGGCCCGTTGCCTGAGCGGCGGCGGCAATCACACCCCGATCCGCATAGGCAACAGTCTGGCGGCCATCATTGGCGGTCTGCTGATGGGGATGGGGGCCATGTACAGCGCCTGCAACCTGGGCGGCTTCTTCGACGGCACGGCGTCGGGCAGCCTGCACGGCTGGGTCTGGATGCTGATGGCCCTGGCGGGCAGCATCATTGGCATACGCCTGCGGCCCCTGTTCAAACTCTGATGCAGTAACGGGATGGCGCCATCCCGCTCTTCTTCGCCAGGCGGGGTGCCCCGCCCGGCCCTCTCTCAGCCCAATGCCCTTATCAGCAGCAGGATCGCGAAGCCGGTAAACATCACCGCCGACAGCCGGTTGATGCCCCTGGCGAAGCGCTCGCCATAGCCCTGCAGTCCCACCCAGCGAAACACCAGGCAGTAGCCGCCGTGCACCACCAGCACCACGGCGCTGAAGGTCAGCGCCAGCAGCAGGCACTGGCCCAGCGCCCCCTGGCGAAAGTCGATGAACTGGGGAAACAGGCTGGTGAAGAAGATGATCGCCTTGGGGTTGAGCAGGCTGATGAGCGCCCCCTTGACGAAGCTGCGCCAGCAATCCCTATCCGAGCTTTTGCCCATCACAGGGCTCACCGCGCGCTGACGCCAGGAGTTCACCCCCAGATAGAGCAGATAGAGGGCGCCCCCCAGGGTGAGGATCTGCTGGCCCCCGGCCAGCCAGTGGGTAAACCAGATCACCGCCAGCGAGGCCAGGGTCGCTACCATCAATATCCCCACCGCCACCCCGACAAAGCCGGCGATGGCGTGGCGGCTTCCCCGGGTCAGGGTGTTGCCTATGGTGTAGATCACCGCCGGCCCGGGACTGAGCACAGTCCCCAGGGCGAGCAGCAGGTAGAGGGCGTAATAATCGAGACTCATCGCAGGGCATTTCCCGGTCGGTTGGATGCCGCCCAGTATATTGACAGCCGCTTCGCCAGCCAGACATAGTGGCGCTCGGCTTTATAAACCAGGAGTTTAGAGTGGACCGTCTGACCGCCATCGAGATCTTCGTCGAGGTCGCCCGCGCGGGCAGCTTCAGTGCCGTGGCGGACCGCTTCGAGATGACGCCGGCCATGATCGGCAAGTACATCAAATGGCTGGAGGCCAGGGTCGGCTCCCGCCTGCTCAACCGCAACACCCGCTGCCAGAGCCTGACCGAAGCGGGCAGGGAGTACCTCGGCGGTTGCCAGAGCCTGCTGCAACACTACAGGGCGCTGGAGCAGAATACCCAGGCCCACACCGGCCAGGCGGCGGGCAAGATCCGCATCAATGCCCCCATCACCTTCGGCAGCTATCGGCTGACCCCCCTGCTGTGCCGCTTCATGGCGCAGTATCCGCAGATCCGCATCGAGCTGGATCTCTGTGATCGGCTGGTCGACGTGATAGGTGATGGCTTCGACCTCATCTTCCGGGTCGGCACCCCCAAGGATGCCGCCTACATAGCCCGCCCGCTGGCCCACTCGGCCTCGGTATTCTGCGCCTCCCCGCGCTACCTGCAACGGCACGGCACCCCGCAGGAACTCGCGGATCTGGCCCGTCACCACTGCCTGGGCTTCGCCCCCTGGCTGACCCAGTCGAGCCTGGCCACTGAGTTTCCCCTCGAGCAGTTGCATCTATGGGACAGTCCCTTCGTCAGCAACCATGGCAGCGCCCTCAAGGTAGCGGCGCTGAATCATGCGGGCATAGTGCTGCAACCGCGCGCCCTGCTGAGCCAGGAGCTGGCCAGCGGCGCCCTGCTGGAAATACTGCCGGATGCCCTGCCCGCCCCGCGCCCGGTCAACATGCTTTATCCGGCGAGAGAGCCCATGCCGCTACGGCTGCGGCTGCTGATCGACTACCTCAGCGAGCATCGCCAGGCGCTGGACATGCCGCCGTGACACGGCGCCGCCCGGTTCACTCCCCCCGTTGCTTCACCTTGCGCAGGTAGAGATACCCCTCCCCCGGGCTGCCCCAGCGCTGGCGGGCGCCGTTGTCATAGGCCCTGTCCAGTAGCCTGACGCTGTTGGGGCCTATCCAGAGGTACTGCACCAGGGTAGTGGCGCCGCCAAAGTCGGTGGCACAGCTGCCGACCTTGCTGTGGCCCGCGTACTCTCCGCTGGCCTGGCGGGTCAGCCAGATCTCGCACCCCTGGCGCAGGGAGAGTTGTTGCGGAGTGAGGGAGTCGAGCAGTTCGGGCTGGCGCCAGGCGCCGGCAAAATCGGTGGCCCTCGGCATGGTCAGCTCGGCCATCAGGATGCGACCATCGGGCAGCGGGGAGAAACGGTAGATGCGCTGACGGAAGGGGCGCACCGCCCGCTCGGTCAGGAACTGCTCGGCATAGACCCAGCGAAAGGGGCCTTCCCCGGGCCAGATCTCCACCAGTCGCAGCTCGGCACTGGTGAAACGCGGGTCGTAACCGGCCTGTTCCTGGCTGGAGAACTCGCCGGTGAACCAGGAGAGCAGCGGCTCCATCTTCCCCTGCACCGGTGACGGACTGGCCACGAAGGGAACGGGGTTGGCCCACACCAGGCAGGCGTAAAACAACCCCAGCAGGGCCACCATCGGCTTTGTCATCGAATCCTTCCGAGTCGCTTGCATGGCGGCGATTATATGAGCGAACGGCGGCAATAACCTCTACCTTGATCAACTCCTCGCCAATCCGCTGAAAAATCACTGCGTTAGCGAAGAAGTACGACGCAGGACAGGGATCATGAGCGCAGCAGGGGCCATCCGCTGCGCCAGGCTTGACGGCACCTGACTGGCGCACCGGGTCTCCTTGATCTTGCCGTGGGCCGCTTCCATGCTCATGTCTCAACGTCCATCCAGAGACAGCCCCATGAACCCACCCCGTTTTTCCCCCATAGACCCCATCTCCCGCTACTCGGAGATCCTGTTCGGCCTGCTGATGGTGCTCACCTTCACAGGGTGCTTCAACGCACTCGAGGCGGGGCGCGCCGAGATCAGGGATCTGCTGATCGCCGGCATCGGCTGCAACATCGCCTGGGGCATGATAGATGCCATCGTCTACCTCATCACCACCCTGACCGAACGAAGCCGGGCCCTGCGGTTGTTGCAGCAGTTGCGCCTGCTGACACCCGGTGACGAGAGGGGGATAGCGGCGCTGCGAGACGCCCTGCCCGGCCCGCTGGCGGCGATCTGCCGCGACCCTGAACTCAGGGAGTGGCAGGTGCGCCTGCAACAACGCCCCGAGCTGGGTCAGGGGGGTGTCTGGCGCTGGAATGATCTGCTCAACAGCCTGGGGGTCTTCCTCATGGTGTTCCTCTCTACCTTCCCCGTGTTGTTGCCCTTCATCTTCATGCAGGATCCCGTGCCGGCCCTGCGCCTCTCCCACGCCATCGCCCTGCTGATGCTGATGGGGATTGGTTACGGACTCGCCCGCTATGCCGGTTCCCCCCGCCCCCTGCTGATCGGCGTGCTCTTCGCCGCCGCGGGCGTCGCCATAGTACTGGCCACCATAGCCCTCGGCGGCTGAGGGAAAGCCCGGGCAGCGGCCAACATCGCCGTGGGCGACTATTCTTGCTGCGGACCAACCGAGGAGGTATCCCTCATGACGACTGGAACTGTGACACTGCACCGCGTACTCAAGGCCCCGCCGATGCGGGTATACAGAGCCTTTATCGAGGCGGACGCCCTGGCCAAATGGCTGCCGCCCCATGGTTTCACCTGCCGGGTGGCGCACCTGGAGGCCAGCGTCGGCGGCACCTTCAGGATGGCGTTCTTCCATTTCGGCAGCGGCCACAGCCATGCCTTCGGCGGTGAATATCTCGAGCTGGAGCCGGGCAAGCGCATCCGCTACACCGACAGTTTCGACGACCCCAAGCTGCCCGGGGAGATGCGAGTCACCATCACCCTCACCCAGGTGCTGTGCGGCACCGAACTGGCCATAGAGCAGGCCGGCATACCCGCGCTCATCCCGGTCGAGATGTGCTATCTCGGCTGGCAGGAGTCCCTGACCCAGCTCGCCGCCCTGGTGGAGCCCGAGATCCCGAGCGAATAAGCCGGTGCCATCCCGGGGATGCCGGGGCCCAAAAAGCAGAGAGCCTGCCGGATGGCAGGCTCTTTTCATTCCGGCAGGGCAGCGGCTTACAACCTATCCCAATAGGCGTCATTGTCGAAGGCAGTTTGGACACAGCCAGCGCGCAGAAACCGGAGCGTACTGGAGTACGTGAGGATTTCGAGCACTGCCTGGGTTCAAAATGGCGAGTTAAATAGCCTGATGGGATGGATTCTTATTGCAGGTTCAGGCCACCCAGGTAGTCCTTCTTGCCGAGATCGACCCCGGCCTGGCGCAGCAGGGCATAGGTCATGGTCAGGTGGAAGTAGAAGTTGGGGATGCCGTACTCGTGGACGCAGCTGTGGCCGTCCATCCCCTTGCCACCGGCCCAGTAGGGGTAGTAGTGGCCACTCGCATACTGGCTGAAGTCGGCGTCCAGCTTGCTCTGCAGATAGGCGATGGTCTTGGCTGCATGAGCGCGCAGATCCGCCATTGTCTTGGGATCATCCCCCAGCACCGGCGGCTCGCTCAGGCTGGCGGTGGCCACCAGGGCGCGGGCGCTGTCGCAGCAGATCAGCACCTGTTTGCTCAGCGGCAGCATGTCGACGATGAGGCGCTCATTGAAGAAGTTCTCCACATTGAACTTCTTCGCCGCGGCGTGGGCCTCGGCCTTGGCCAGACACTGGTCCAGGTTGGTCAGCATCTTGATGAACTGGGCGGCAATTTCACGATTCATAATGGGATCCCGGTTGGTTGAAGGCAGTTAAACGAGCGGCACCACTATAACCCATCCCCTTTCCGGTTCGAGCCTGTGGCGATGAAAAGCAGAGGCGACCCGCGTGCCCTGCGACAGGCAATGGCGGCCTCGGCGAGGCCCTCTTGCCAGCGCGCCCGGCTTGCCCGCCACCCTGAGTCCCTCTTTCCCCTTTTTTTGATCTGTGACAGGCATCTCGTTTTTTCGGAGGCGTAGTCTGGGCCCGTTGTCCCCGGCACGGGCCGGGACCCACACCCGAAAAGGAGAATGCCATGAAGATCTACGATAGAAACCGCAATGTGCTGACCCTGGGCCAGCGCGTCATGATTGCTGCCACCGGCGCGGTCGACACCCTGAAGGAGGCTCACACCGACAACCTGACCCCCTATGAGGCGGAGCATGAGAAGTGCGTGCTGCTGGCAAACACCCAAGAGCGTTACGCGCCCATAGAGTTGATTAGACTAGGCTGATCCCCTTCCCCGTCACCCTACTCTTTACAATTCACCCGGCCGCCGCGCCCCAGCTGACGGCCGGGTTTCTGACTCCCAGCTTTTCCTATCCCCAAGATGTCGCCCGCCACCGGACGGCACAAGTCACTTGCATAATGGAAGTAAGGGCCGTATGGTTACTTCCATTATGCAAGTAACCTGATGACCCCAGATGCGCAAGAAGAGTCTGAGTGAACAGCAGTGCCCCATCGCCCGCAGCCTGGATCATGTCGGCGAGTGGTGGAGCCTGCTGATTATCCGCGATGCCATGCATGGCCTGTCGCGCTTCGATGAATTTCAAAAGAGCCTTGGCATCTCCCCCAACATACTGACCCGGCGCCTGACCGCCCTGGTCGAGGGGGGCCTGATGGAGAAGCGGCTCTACTCCGAGCGCCCCCCTCGCTATCAATATGCGCTCACCCCCCGCGGCCAGGATCTCAGCGCCGTGCTGATCGCGCTGCTCACCTGGGGCAATAACCACCTGGCGCCCGAGGGGGCCAGCATCCAGCTGAGGGATACCCAGACGGGCGAGCTGGTCGAGCCCATGCTGGTGGACAGGCGCACGGGTCAGGAGATTTCACCCTTGCGCCACACCCTGGTGCCAGGACCGGCCGCCAGTGACGGCATGAAGCAGCGTCTTCGCCATGCCAATGGCGTGATGAGCGGCGATAACCCTTCGAAACAGGAATCAGAATCATGAGCTCAACTCGCATCGTGGTGACAGGAATGGGAGCAGTGACCCCGCTTGGATATGGGGTGGAAACAGTGTGGCAGCGGCTGCTGGCGGGCCAGTCCGGCTTGCGCCACCTGCCGGAGGCCTTCACCGAAGGGCTGGCCGCCAAGGTGGGCGCCATGGTGCCCTCCCTGGCAGAAGATCCCCTGGCCGGATTTAACCCGGATGCAGCGGTGCCGATCAAGGAGCAGAAGAAGATGGATCGCTTCATCCTGTTTGCCATTGCCGCGGCCAAGGAGGCCCTGCTGCAAGCCAACTGGGCCCCCAGGACGGCGGCGGAGCAGGAGCGAACCGCCACCATCATCGCCTCGGGCATCGGCGGCTTCCCCGCCATCGTCGATGCGGTGCGCACCACGGATGAGCGGGGACCGCGCCGCTTGTCCCCCTTCACCATCCCCTCCTTTCTGGTCAACATGGCGGCGGGCCATGTCTCCATCAACTTCGGCTTCAAAGGGCCGCTCGGGGCACCGGTCACGGCCTGCGCCGCCGGGGTGCAGGCCATTGGCGACGCCGCCCGGCTCATTCGCTGCGGTGAGGCCGACATCGCCATCTGTGGCGGGGCCGAAGCCACCATTGACCGCGTCAGTCTGGGCGGGTTTGCCGCTGCTCGCGCGCTGTCCTCAGCCTATGCCGATGACCCCGAAGCGGCCTCCCGCCCCTTCGATGTCGACCGCGATGGGTTTGTCATGGGCGAAGGGGCCGGGATCCTGGTGATTGAATCCCTGGAACACGCCCTGGCCCGGGGCGCCACCCCCATAGTGGAGCTGGTGGGCTATGGCACCAGTGCCGACGCCTATCACCTCACCGCCGGTCCCGAAGATGGCGACGGCGCACGCCGCGCCATGATGGCGGCCCTGGCTCAGGCCGGCATTCAGGCGGCGGATGTCCAGCACCTCAATGCCCATGCCACCTCGACTCCGGTGGGTGACAGGGGGGAGCTGGCCGCCATCAAACGCGTATTTGGGGATGACAACCAGATTGCGGTGACCTCCACCAAGTCTGCCACCGGCCATCTGCTGGGCGCCGCCGGGGGCATAGAGGCCATCTTCACCGCCCTGGCCATTCGCGATCAGCGGGTGCCTGCCACCCGCAACCTGCAACAGCCCGACCCCCTCGCCGACGGCGTGGACATAGTACGGGGCGCAGCCCGTGACATGCGGATAGAGCACGCCATCTCCAACGGCTTCGGCTTTGGCGGCGTGAATGCCAGCGTGCTGTTCAAGCGCTGGCAGGGGGCCTGATCTCGCCGACGTCATCATCCTGGGACACCCAGATTTTCTGCCATAAAAAGACCCAAACTGAAGGGCTCAGTTTGGGTCAGGTTGCGAGTCGGTTGACTAGCAGAGGGTCATTTTTTGCTGCTGATGTCGTCCAGGATCAGCAGCTCAGGATCCACGCCACCGACACTGTCAGACAGGGCTGCGGCTGTCAGCACCTGACCATTGGCCAGGGTGACCGGCAGGGGACCTATGACAGGGGTCTTGTCACCCGAGGCCGTGACGGTGACCTGGTAATCACCGGCGGCAAGGGCAAGATAGCCGCTGTCTGCCTTGAAGGGCACGGCCTTGAGCGCCGGTGACGCGCCACTGATGTCAGTGCCCGCAGTCAGGTAGATATCGACTGCCGGTGCCGTGGGGGCGGCATGGAGCACCCGCAGTTGGGCCTCGGTAGCAACCACCCGTCCGGTGTCCGTCAGCAGCAAGGGCTCTATGGTTTCACCCGAGGGATCCAGCAACTGGCCCACGGCAAACAGGGAGTAGCGAACCCCCGCCTTGAGCGGCACATCGCTGGCACTGATCACCTCAGGGGTGGCGGCTCCGGTTGGCGTGACCACAAAGTCATAATCGGCGGCGGCCAGCCCCAGATACCCGGTATTCCCCTTGAAGGCCAATCCTTGCAGCGGGGCCGCTGTCGGGGCAACGCCATTCACCCAGATGTCGACGGCAGGGGCATCGGCAACGGCATGGACCACCCTCAGCTGAGCCTGTTCATCGACAGACAGGATGGGGGTGGCGCCAGTATCGCCGATGGCGAGCAACTGCACCGGACTTGGCCCCGCACCCAGATTGTCTATTGCTGCGATCAGCAGGTCAGCCCCGGCGTTGAGTGTCTGCGGGCCGGAGTCATAAACCACATCCACCGTACCCGGCAAGGTCAGCCTGATCTGGTATTCCCCTGCCGGCAGGGTGAGGGGGTCGCTGTAGGTCTTGAACGGAATATTGGCCAGCGTCGGGCTGCTCAGGGCGGCCCCCGGCGCGGTGACATGGATGTCGACCGCCGGTGCACCCGGTGCGGCATGCAGCACCTGCACACGAATATCACCGCCCGTGGGCGCCTGGTTCGGCCGCTCAATCACCAAGGGACCAAAGGCGGTATCACCGCTGCCAGCCAGTTTGCCGACTGCCAGCACGTCGTACTGAGTGTCGGGTTTCAGCTCGAGAGACACAGGACCTATGACTGTCGTCGTCGTCCCCCCTGGCAAGATGCCGTCGACCGCGACTTCGTGACTGCCAGCCGCAACCGGCTTGAGCCCGCTGCTGCTGCCATAGTCAACGGCCGTCAGGAAAGCCGCACCATCGACCCTTACATCAACCTTGGGGGCATCAGGGGCCAGATGGCTGATCCTGATGGTGGCATTGGGCGGGCTGCTGTCATTATCACTCCCCCCACAGGCTGCCAGGGTTAATCCCATGGCAATGGCTGCACAACGCTGAAACCATTTCATTTGATCAATCTCCATTTGGTAAGTGGCCAGAGTGATATGACTGTCCCGAACGATTGGATCACAGCGCTCTGTGTGATGGCGGTTGACGAGATGAAAGGAGGGATGGGCATTGGCATTCCAGGGTCAGCCAGCGACACGGGAAAAGGCGGCGTGAATGCAGGCGAGTGGTTCAGGGGGACTGATCTCGCTGGCGGGTGAACATCATCATGCTGGCTGCCCGGGCGGCGAACTCCCGGCCCGGGCGTTCGCCGACTTTTTTCATCTTGGGACACCCAGCCTCCCCCAGGGGGATCCCCGCTCACTTGAATTTCGACTGGGCCTCCGCCAGACCGCTCTTCAGATCGTGCCACATCTGATCGGCGGTCAGCTTGACCTGCTCCCAGGACTCGCCGCTCTCCCTGCCGAGCACCTCCATGCTGTCGGAGGCGGCATGCTGCCTGGCACGCAGGGCCTGGAGCTCCTTGCTCCCCTTGACCCTCATGTCGGCCGAGAGGGTCTCCAGCCTGGCTTCCAGCAAATTGATCTGGCAGCCCCACTCCTTGAGCTGGGCGCTCATTCTTTCCCGGTAGGCTTGGTGCATTTCCATCTTGTGCTCCTTGAGCAAGCGACCCTATTGGGTCGCGGTGAGGGTCAGCTGATTGACGACATTCTCGACGCCATCCACCGCCATCGCGATCGCGCTGGCCTTGTCGCTGTTGGCTTGCGAATCGGCCGTCCCGGTCAGGGTGACGACACCGCCGACGGTATCGACGCTGATCTGCAGTGATCTCAGGCCGGGCTCGCCGAGGAGCTTGGTCTTCACCTTGGTGGTGACTTCGGTGTCTGCCCAGGCCTGGGCGCTCTCGGCACCTTGCTGGCTCACCTTGTCTTCATACTTGTCGAGGGTGGCATCGACCTTCTTGCCAGTCTCGCTGGCCGCCTCATCTATGCTCTTGCCGGCCTGTTCCGCCGACCCCGGTTTGTCGCATCCGCTCAGCCCCAAGGTGCAGAGCAGCGAGATGGCGACGAGGGTTAGGTTGCTGTGTGGCATCTGTTTATTTCTCCGAAGTGAAGTTGCCTAGATCTTGCCTAGCAAGACCAGGATGAGCAGTACTGTCAGTACCAGTCCGATAACGCCGCTTGGCGCGTAGCCCCAACCCTGGCTGTGCGGCCAGCGGGGAATGGCGCCGATCAGTAGCAGGACAAGCACGATCAGCAGAACGGTCCCAATGGTCATGGCTTTCTCCTAAAGGTTGCATCTGGGCGACATAAACGACCCATCTGATAGTGCGACCCGTCCACAGGCCCGGTCTGTACGCAAACACACAGACGGGGGAGATATATGGATCTTTCCCAAGCCAGGCGGGATCGACCGGCAGACCCCTCTCCTCTTCGATTCATTACCAACAGTGAATTTTGATATCAGTTGAGTGTCATTTCAGTGAACACTCCAGCGCCCTAGACTGCTTCTCGAACCTTAACGAGGAGTCTGTTATGAATTTCCCCCATATCCCTTTGCTGGCTGGCGCCATCGCCTCGGCCATGTCTTTCAACACCTTCGCCGGTGACCTTGTCTCGGTGCAGTTCAGCGATGGTCGCCCCGCCGTCACCGGGATCGAGGCCGTCAACGGGGTGCTCAACCCCATAGGGGTCAACGTGGTCACCGTCGAGATTCCCGACGGGGCCAGGCCATTGCTCGCCGCCTCCCACAGCCGCGCGTTGACCAAAGCTGAACACGGCGCCCTGATTGCGGCCTTTAACCTGAGTCAGGGGGAGCTGCTGGAGCAGGCCAGGCTCGCAGGGCGCGAACCTGCGGTGAAAGGGGGCGGCGTCGCCACCGAAGAGACGGGTGTCGGCCCCTACCCCAAGGTCTATGACCTGATGGCGCTGGACGATCGCACCCGCAGCGCCGTGCTGGGGAAATACGGCCGCATGCATGTCAACTCCGCAGAGGATGGCACCGACATCGACGAGGTGATGACTGTGGTCAGCGGCGGCCCCTTCCGCTGGGGCTTTGCCCTCGAAGACGGCAGCATAGCCCGCTTCCAGATCGACAAGGTGGGACTTGAAGACAAGGCCGTGCGGATCAGCTATCACGGGCTGGGCATGCACGCCGGGCTGATGGACGCCAAACAGGGGCTGCTGGTGGCCTTCGCCCATGGCCCCAGGGAGTTCACCATGCGCTACCAGGCCGAGGTGCCCCACGCCCAACTGCTCGGCACCAACCCCTGGGCCGATGTCGGCATCAGCCTGCCCCCCGCTCCCGGCAAGGCGCAGTAAGCCGGTTCGAGCCATCTGGCGGCGGGGCCCGGGCCCTGCCGCCTGCTTTATGCCTGTCGGCGCGGGGCCGGGGTGCCCGGGGCTCATCACCTCTCTTCCGTCTGCGTGTCTGCCGGGCCCGCACTCCCCCGGAAGGCCATTATCCGGGCCGGTATTCCCACGGGCAGCTTTGCGTCTGGCGGCCGATGGCCGGGGATGGGGGATGGACACCCTTGGGATCCGCACTATTGTGATAAAAGTGCGCAATGATGGCGCCATCATTTACCAGTAGTGAATTAACGGGGGCAGGATGAACAAGATCACGGCGCTGAACGTCTTTCGCCGGGTGGTGGAGATGGGCACCTTCAGGGCGGCGGCGGACGACCTGCGCCTCTCCCAGGCGGCGGTCAGCAAGAACATCAACGAGCTGGAAGCCTTTCTCGGCATTGCGCTGATCAACCGCACCACCCGGCGGATGAGCGTCACCGAATCGGGCATGGCCTACTACGGCCAGATATGCGCCGTGCTGGACAGCCTGGACGCCGCCGACCAGTCCATCATGGCCGCCTCCTTCACCCCCAGGGGCAGGCTGAGGATCGGCATGCCCATGTCCTACGGGCTGATCCGCCTCAACCCCCTTGTCTGCGAGTTCCAGCACCGCTACCCGGAAATCAGCATCGAGGTGATCCTGAGCGACGCCTATATGGATCTGGTGGATCAGGGGCTGGACGTGGTGATCCGGGGGGCCGGCACCCTGGAGGACTCCACCCTGCGCGCCAAACCCCTGTGCGAGGTGCGGCGAGTGCTCTGCGCCGCCCCCGACTACCTCGAGGAGGCAGGCCAGCCCTCCCACCCGGAGGATCTCAAGAGCCACAACTGCCTGCTCTACAGCCTCTCGTCCTCCCCCAACAAGTGGTTCTTTACCCGGGACGCGGAGAGCGTGGCGGTGGAGTTGAAGCCTGCCAGCTTCTGCGCCAACAACGGCATAGCCCTGAAACAGGCGGCCGTGCAGGGGCTTGGGGTGATCCTGGTGCCCAAAGAGTTTGTGTCGAGCGAACTGGCGGACGGCACCCTGGTTAAACTCATCCCCGACTGGCAACCCGACCCCCACGCCCTGTTCGCCGTCTACCCCTTCCACAAGGAACAGTCCCGCAACGTGCGGCTCTTTATCGAATTTATCGTCAAGGCGTTTCAGTTGAGGTGAGCCAAACAGGTGGGAGCCTGAGGCCTGAGCCTCTCGGCCACGACATAGACAACCCAACTGTATGGCGGCGTGTAGGTTCGATTAGCGAAGCGATGGCCCTTTTTGATATCGACGACCAATCTCGCTACGACATGTGCAAAAAGATGGGTGTCCGAGATTTTTCTAGAATTCTTTAAATTCCCATACGACCCCATAAAGGCTCAAGGTCAGCAGGTAGCGGAAGGGTTCGCAGAAGAGCTTTCATACGTACATCCTCCGACTTTTGCCCAAGCAATTGATTCAATGCTTGGTGCACAACCATTGGATAAAACTTTTTAGCATACAGATGCTTAGTGAAAAGTTCATGATGAGCCAATGCCAAGTATTGCTGCTCCAGCTCATCAACCGTATTGGCAATTTGTATTGGATCAAGCCCATCAAGCCAAGCTTGCAAGATTTGCTCTAGCACTTGGCGATTTGGAACGTCTTGGGGATCATCAAGAATTGTTCCTCGGTGGTCTGGTCGACGCATCCGCTGGTATAGAGGGTTAACCACGTGCCATAGAGCAGCATGCCGAGTCCACGCCTCTAATGATCTATTGATCGCTGCATTTAGGTCAGCTTGCCTATTCGGCATCTTTAAGCGTTGCACTTCAGGTAATGCAGCCCAGATTTCGTCAGGCACGATCAAATAGCTTTCGATGCAAAATCGTGGCAATACGAATAAATTGACGTTTTGTTGTGATGCTTGTTGCACATCGGCATCAGTCCACTCATCTCGGTCAATTATCCCCAGCCAACCTGGTTCTTTGCCGAGTATTTCAATTACCTTAGATTTACCATGCGCAGCAATCACAACCCAATGTTGTTCCCAGTTAGTACTTTTTTTGGTAAGAAACGCACTGAACACATGTACATCATCCTCACCCTCAACAAGTAGTACTTGTTTTCCTGTTTGGGCGATCTGTTGTGTTTTGACATTGGCAATGAACTGGTCAATTTTGCTCATTCAGCCCCCAGCTCAATTCGCTTACCGTTTAGTTCATAGCGTTTCCAGATTTCAGGCTGATGAGATGTAATCAGCAACTGACCCTGCTTGTCAGATACCAATTGTTCAAGGCAGGACAACATACTACTGACCAATGATGGATGTAGATACAGATCTGGCTCATCGATCATCACTACACAACCGTTCTCCCCCCAGCGCTCCAACACATATATCAGGATCAAGACCTGATGTTCCCCTGCACTCAAATCATCCATCGAATGCACCACTCCACGCAGACCTTTTACCTTTACCCGCAGGCGGTTTTCGCCCGGCTTAATATCGGGTTCAATTTCCTTACCTTGTAAGAATTCATTTAGACGACGGATTACTGCATGAAAAGTATGTAGCTGTGTTGTTTTCAAAGAAATCAGTGACGCTTCCAGTTGGCCTTTCCAGTCTTCGGTTGCCAAATAACGTGGGAGCCAGCGGCTAGCTGGATCATCTGCCACTACTCCACCCACCCCACGACGTGGGCTGACCCAACGACGTTCTTCTGCGTCCAGATAAATCAAATTTGGGAAGCTGGATTTCTCAAAACTTAACACCATTTTACGTCGTGCCAACGCCAAATTTTCTAACCACTGACCTGTTGGAATCAGTAAATCCCGCTTAGGTGCTCCTGGTTTACCAGTACGACTGACTGACTCACCGATCCACTGAACTTCTGGCAATTTAGCCTGCACCTGCCCCACCCAAGTCGTTTCGCCAAAAATGACTCCCAGCAAACCAGCTTGTCCTGTGTGAGGGTTAGGTACATCTGGAATATCAGACAACACCACCGCACAGCCTCCCCAGCGTTGTAGCCATTCTCTTGTGTGTGCATTTTTAGGAAGTGGCTTTCTCCCATCGAGCCAATCCCCCAACGCTAACCAAAGCATTGCTACAGCTCGCAGTACCGTTGACTTCCCACAACCATTTGGCCCAGTCAATAAAACATTGTGCTCAATATCATCTGACCAATCATTAATTAGACTGATTGGTTGATCAATCAGCGGGCCTACTTCAGAAAATAAAAGCTGCTGTATTTTCATTTCGTTATCCCTAGCCTGTAACTTCTACACACAGTAATCCCACAAAATACTGGGGAGAAGAAAATTAACCTATAATGGCTACCCCATGATTTGCAAGCTATCTGAACTGTCTTGTTGATTAGGTCTGCTCACCTTACAAATAAGCCCCCATCTTACAGCACCTCAAGACGGGCATACGCCGTCACCAGCCACTTGGCGCCGACGTCATCGAACTGGATCTGTACCCGGCTCTGCTGGCCGACCCCTTCAAAGTTGAGCACTATCCCTTCCCCGAATTTCGGATGGAGCACCCGCTGGCCGAGTTTGATGCCGCTGGCGTCGAAGCTCTGTTGCACCTCGTTCTGGCTGAAGCGGCCGTACTGGGTCGGACGGCTGACCTGAGTGCGCAACCGGATCTCTTCCAGACACTCGGCGGGCATCTCGCGGATAAAGCGACTCGGTTTGTGGAACATCTCGCGGCCGTAGATGCGGCGGCTCTCGGCATAACAGATGTAGAGCTTCTCCATGGCGCGGGTCATGCCGACGTAACAGAGGCGGCGCTCCTCTTCCAGGCGGCCCGACTCCTCGGTGGATTGCTGGCTGGGGAACATGCCCTCTTCCACGCCGACCAGCAGCACCAGGGGGAACTCCAGCCCCTTGGCGCTGTGCAGTGTCATCAGTTGCACCGCATCGGCGTACTCGTCCGCCTGATTCTCGCCGGATTCCAGCGCCGCGTGGGCGAGGAAGGCGGAGAGATCGCTCATGTCTTCCAGCTCGTCAGGGCGCTGGTACTGGCGGCAGGCGGTGACCAGTTCGTCCAGGTTCTCTACCCGCGCCTGGGATTTCTCGCCCTTCTCCGCCAGATACATGGCCTTGAGGCCGGAGTGCTGGATGGCGATATCCGCCTGCTGGTGCAGGGGCAGCATGCCGACCTGCTCTTCCAGCGCATCGATGAGATCTACAAAGCCGCGCACCGCGTTGCCGGCGCGACCGGTCAGCACCTTGTCATTGAGCAGCGTCTTGGCCGACTGCCACAGGTTCTGGCCCTGATCCCGGGCGTTGTTGCGCAATATCTCCAGGGTGCGATCGCCTATGCCCCGGGTCGGGGTGTTGACCACCCGCTCGAAGCTGGCGTCATCGCCTCTGTTGTTGATAAGGCGCAGGTAGGCCATGGCGTCCTTGATCTCCTGGCGCTCGAAGAAGCGCAGGCCGCCGTAGATGCGATAGGGCATGGCGTCCTGCATCAGCGCCTCTTCCAGCACCCGGGACTGGGCGTTAGAGCGATAGAGGATGGCGCAGTCGGCGAGCAGGCCGCCCTTTTCCTTCCAATCCTTGAGGCGGCCGACCACGAAGCGGGCCTCGTCCACCTCGTTGAAGGCGGCGTACAGGGAGATGGGATCCCCTTCTGCCCCCTCGGTCCACAGCTCCTTGCCGAGCCGCTCCGAGTTGTTGGCGATGACGCAGTTGGCGGCTTTCAGGATATTGGCGGTGGAGCGGTAGTTCTGCTCCAGGCGTATGGTCTCGGCCCCCTGATAGTCGGTCAGGAAGCGCTGGATGTTCTCTATCTTGGCGCCGCGCCAGCCGTAGATGGACTGGTCATCGTCGCCGACGATCATCACCTTGCCGGACTCCCCCGCCAGCATCCGCAACCAGGCGTACTGGATGCCGTTGGTGTCCTGGAACTCGTCCACCAGTATGTTCTGGAAGCGATCCCGGTAGTGCTCGAGGATGTGGGGCCGATTCAGCCACAGCTCGTGGGCGCGCAGCAGCAGCTCGGCAAAATCCACCAGCCCGGAGCGATCACAGGTCTCCTGGTAGGTCTTGTAGATCTGCTGATAGGTGCGGGTGACGGGGTCGCCGTAGAGGTCGATGTCGCCGGGGCGCAGCCCCTCGTCCTTCTTGCCGTTGATGTAGCCCATCACGGCGCGGGGGGCCCAGTGCTTCTCGTCGAGGTTGAGCGCCTTGAGCACCCGGCGGATGAGACGGTACTGGTCGTCGGAGTCGAGGATCTGGAAGTCCTGGGGCAGGCCCGCATCCAGATGGTGGGCCCGCAGCAGGCGGTGGGCGATGCCGTGGAAGGTGCCTATCCACATGCCGCGCACCCCGTCGCCGATCACCTTCTCGACCCGGCCGCGCATCTCGGCCGCCGCCTTGTTGGTAAAGGTCACGGCGATGATGGAGAAGGGTGAGCAACGCTCCACCTGCATCAGCCAGGCGATACGGTGCACCAGCACCCGTGTCTTGCCCGAGCCGGCGCCCGCCAGCACCAGCAGATTGCTGCGAGGGGCCGCCACCGCGTCTCTTTGCTTGTCGTTGAGCCCGTCGAGCAGGGTTGAAACGTCCATCACCACTCCTGTTTATTTATACAGGCGGCGATTATACGGCCTGAGCGGCCAGAGACCAAGTCGAGGTGCGGCGCCTGCGCGCCCCTGCCAACAGAAGCGACCTGGCCCCATGATTTGGTGCCGATAGAAACCACTTTTTTCATCGTCAGAGGAAAACGCTTGCGCATAACTTCATGAATAGAAACATAAATGTCGTTTGACACCTATTAATCGCAGCATTTAACTCTGCAAACAAACCTAAAAACAAACACTTATAAAGCAATTTGCTTATATTTCAAACCGTTAACGCAAACGTTTTTCCTCTATGATCCCCTTGACCCACAGGCTGGCTCACTTACAGTTAGCCAGCGTGCTTTATGACCTGCCAAGACAGGTTGTGGACCCTCACATAACAATCAAGGATACGATCGTGACTAAAGTGCTCAAGCTGGCCACCGTGGCCGCCCTCACCCTCGCTGCCCTTTCTGCCCAGGCAGCCTCCGAGCCCGCCGTCATCTATGACACCGCTGGCAAATTCGACAAGTCCTTCAACGAAGCCGTGTTCCGCAACGGCGTCGAAGTCTACAACAAGGACAAAGGCGTCAAGGTCAAGGAGTTCGAGCCCCAGAACGAAGCCCAGCGCGAGCAGGGCCTGCGTCGTCTGGCCAGCCGTGGCAACGGCCCCATAGTCGCCGTCGGCTTCAACATGGGTTCTGCGGTAGAGAAGGTTGCCACCGAGTTCCCGAACACCCAGTTCACCATCATCGACATGGTGGTCGACAAGCCGAACGTCCAGTCCCTCATCTTCAAGGAGCATGAAGGTTCCTTCCTGGTGGGTGCCCTGGCGGCCATCGCCTCCAAGACCGGCAAGGTCGGCTTCGTGGGTGGCATGGACATCCCGCTGATCCGCAAGTTCCAGTGCGGCTATGAGCAGGGCGCCAAGTACATCAATCCGAAGATCGACGTCTATCAGAACATGACCGGCTCCACCCCGGCCGCCTTCGCCGACCCGGCCAAGGGTGCGGAACTGGCCAAGTCCCAGTTCGCCAAGGGCGCCGACGTTGTCTATGCCGCCGCCGGCGGTACCGGCATTGGTGTCTACCAGGCTGCCAAGGACGAAGGCAAGCTGGCCATCGGCGTGGATTCCAACCAGAACCACCTGCAACCGGGCACCATGCTGACCTCCATGGTCAAGTCGGTCGGTCTGGCCGCGTACAAGAGCTGGGATGATTCCGCCAAGGGCAGCTGGAAGCCGGGTATCCAGTCCCTGGGTCTGGCCGAAGGCGGTGTTGACTGGGCGCTGGACGAGAACAACGCCAAGCTGATCACCCCGGAGATGAAAGCCAAGGTCGAAAGCATCAAGGCCGACATCATCGCCGGCAAGATCAAGGTGCACGACTACATGAGCGACAACTCCTGCAAGTACTGATACTGCAAGTACTGAGTCTCTGCTACGACTCTCAACCCAGACCGGCCCGCACGGGCCGGTTTTTAGTCTCTACTTCATGACCCGCAAGGACTGCATCATGGACCAGACAGATCGCTATGCCATCGAATTAAGAGGTATCGATAAGCGGTTCGGCGAAGTGTACGCCAACAAGCAGATCGACCTTCAGGTTCAAAAAGGCAGCATTCACGGCATAGTCGGCGAAAATGGCGCCGGCAAGTCGACCCTGATGAGCATCATCTACGGCTTCTATCACGCCGACAAAGGCGAGATGCTCATCGACGGCAACCCCTTCAAACCCCATGGCTCACAAGATGCGATTGCCGCAGGCGTGGGCATGGTGCACCAGCACTTTATGCTGGTGAACAACTTCACCGTGCTGGAGAACGTCATCCTCGGCGCGGAAAACGGCTGGCACCTGGGCAAGAGCCTGGCGGCGGCCGAGAAACTGCTCGGCGAGCTGGCCCGGGACTATGGTCTCGAGGTGCCGCTGCACGAGAAGATCGAGGATCTGCCGGTGGGCCTGCAACAGCGGGTCGAGATCCTCAAGGCGCTATATCGCGGCGCCCGCATCCTGATCCTCGACGAACCCACCGGGGTGCTGACCCCGCAAGAGGCGGATCACCTGTTCGAGGTGCTCAAGAAGCTGCGGGATCAGGGCGCGACCATCATCCTCATCACCCACAAGCTGAGGGAGATCCTGGCCATCACGGATCAGGTCTCCATCATGCGCCGGGGCGAGATGGTGGCCCACGTCGCCACCAAGGACACCGACAAGGAGCAGCTCGCCGAGCTGATGGTGGGCCGCAAGGTGCGCCTCAAGGTCGACAAGGGCACAGCCCAGCCGGGCGAGGCCAAGCTCAAGGTCGATGGCCTCTCTTACGTCGATGACGCCGGGGTGGAACGGGTCAAGTCCGTCAGCTTCGCGGTGCGGGCCGGGGAAGTGGTCGGCATCGCCGGGGTCTCCGGCAACGGTCAGTCCGAGCTGCTCAGTCTGCTCGGCGGCATCCTTCAGCCCAGCAAGGGCAGCTTCACCATCTCGGGTGACGCCCAGAGCCACGAGGTGAGCCTGACCCATCCGGCCGATCCGGAGCGGGTACGCAACTTCGGCCTCGGCCACATTCCCGAAGACAGGCACAAGATGGGGCTGATCAATCGCTTCGAGGCGAAAGAGGCCTTCATCCTCGGTTATCACCGCCGCCCCCAATACAACAAGGGCTGGCTGCAGGACAAGGAGGCGATCCGCCAGGATTGCCAGGCCAAGATGGAGAAGTGGGACGTGCGCCCGCCGAGTCCGGAACACAAGACGGCGAACTTCTCCGGCGGCAACCAGCAGAAGCTGGTGATCGCCCGGGAAGTTGAGCAGGACCCGGATGTGCTGCTGGTCGGTCAGCCGACCCGGGGCGTCGACATCGGCGCCATCGAGTACATCCACCAGCAGATCATCGCCATGCGCGACAAGGGCAAGGCGGTGCTGCTGGTGTCGGTGGAGCTCGACGAGATCATGAGCCTGTCCGACCGCATCCTGGTCATCGCCGATGGCCGCATCGTCGGCGAGCTGGACGGTGCCAAGGCGGATGAGCGCACCATAGGTCTGATGATGGCGAACATAGTGCCTGACGAGATTGCCAAGGAGGCCCACTGATGAGCCAAGTACGTATTCCTGCCTGGATCTCCGTGGGCGTGCTGCCCGCGGTCAATATCCTGCTGGCCTTCCTGGTGTCGGCCATCTTGTTCTATTACCTCGACATCAACCCGGTCGATGCCGCCGAGATCATGTGGTACGGCGCCTTCGGCACCGGCGAGGGGATAGGCTTCACCCTCTACTACGCCACCGGCTTCATCTTCACCGGTCTGGCGGTGGCGGTGGCCTTCCACGCCGGTCTGTTCAACATCGGCGGTGAGGGCCAGGCCTATATCGGCGGCCTGGGCGTGGGGCTGGTCTGTCTGCTGCTCGGGGACGTGCTGCCGTTTGCCCTGCTGCTGCCGCTCGCCATCATAGCCGGTGGCCTGTTCGGTGCGGCCTGGGCCTTCATCCCGGCCTGGCTGCAAGCCAAGCGGGGCAGCCACATCGTCATCACCACCATAATGTTCAACTTCATCGCCGCCTCCCTGATGGCCTACCTGCTGGTCGACGTCTTCAAGCCGCCAGGATCCATGGCCACAGAGAGCAAGGTGTTCGCCGTGGCGAGCTGGCTGCCGAAGATGAGCGAGCTGGCGGCCGGTTTCGGTGTGGAGATGCCCAACAGCCCCCTCAACATCAGCTTCGTCTGGGCGCTGATCTGTGCGGCCCTGGTGTGGGTCTTCATCTGGCATACCCGCTGGGGCTACGAGATCCGCTCGGTGGGGGCCAGTCAGAGCGCCTCCGCCTATGCGGGCATCTCCTATCCCAAGGTGGTGATCCTGGCCATGGTGATCTCCGGCATGCTGGCGGGCTTCTTCGCCCTCAACGTGCTGCAGGGTGAGCTGCACCAGATCAAGCTCAACTTCGTGGAAGGCTTCGGCTTCACCGGCATAGCGGTGGCCCTGATGGGTCGCAACCACCCGGTCGGCGTCATCATCGCCAGCCTGCTGTTCGGCTTCCTCTATCAGGGTGGCGCCGAGCTCAGCTTCGAGTTCGGGGTGGATCGCAACATAGTGGTGGTGCTGCAGGGTCTGGTGATCCTGTTCTGCGGCGCCCTTGAGCACATGCTGCGTCCGCGCATCGAGCAGGCCTACCTGGCGTTTGCCAACCGCTCAACCGCACAAGTGAAGGGAGTCTGATCATGTTCGAAATGCTGATCCTGATGCTGGACGCAACCATACGTACCGCGCCGCCGCTTATTCTGGCGGCCATGGCGGGCATGTTTTGCGAACGCTCCGGGGTGGTCAACATAGCCCTGGAGGGCAAGCTGCTGGCGGCGGCCTTCGCCAGTGCGGCCGCGGCCGCCGTTTCCGGTTCCGCCTGGATTGGGCTGGGTGCCGGGGTGGGGGTTTCCATCCTGTTCGCCCTGCTGCACGGCTTCGCCACCATCACCCACCGGGGTGATCAGGTGGTGAGCGGCATGGCCATCAACATACTGGCGGCCGGTCTGACCGTCACCCTGGGCCGTTACTGGTTCGATCAGGGCGGCCAGACCCCGGCGCTCTCCGGTGATGCCCGCTTCGCCCCCATCGACCTGCCCTTCGCCAAGGAGCTCTATGACGTGCCCGTCATCGGCCAGCTCTACAGCGAGCTCCTGAGCGGTCACTCCCTGCTGGAGTACGTGGCGTTCGCCGCCGTGCCCCTGGCCTGGTGGGTGCTGTTCCGTACCCGCTTCGGCCTGCGGCTGCGGGCGGTGGGCGAGGCCCCGGCGGCGGTGGATACCGCAGGTATCTCTGTGGTGCGGATGCGCTACACGGCGCTCATCATAGGCGGTCTGCTGGCGGGGATCGGGGGCACCTATCTGGCGGTGGCCCAGACCGCCCAGTTCATTCCCAACATGAGCGCGGGCAAGGGCTTCATGGCGCTGGCGGCGCTGGTGTTCGGCAAGTGGCGTCCCTGGAATGCCATGGCGGCCTGTCTGCTGTTCGGCTTCCTCGACGCCGTCGCCATCCGCTTGCAGGGGGTCAGCATCGGCGACTTCCCGATCCCGGTGCAGGCGATAGAGGCGCTGCCCTACATACTGACGGTCTTCCTGCTGGCCGGCTTCATCGGCAAGGCGGTGGCCCCCAAGGCGCTCGGCACCCCCTACGTCAAGGAACGGGAATAGCACTCCCGCCCAAACAAGAAGGCCCGCACCAGCGGGCCTTCTCTTTTTCGGGCGACGGGCTCAGCCGATGGGGCGCACCAGCGCCGGCTGGGCGGGATCGCTGAGCCGCTCGGCCAGATAGTCCACCAGCAGCCGCACCTTGGGGGAGAGGTGGCGGTTATGGGGATAGAGGGCCCAGATCCCCTCCTGCGGCGCCCGCAGCTCCGGCAGCAGTTCGATAAGCTCCCCCCGGGCCAGGTGCTCGCTCACGTAGTAGTCCGGCAACTGGATGATGCCGATCCCCTTGAGCGCCGCGTCCAGCAGGGCGTGGCCGCTGTTGCAGTGGAGCAGGCCGCGTACCCGCACGCTGTGGGGTTTACCGTCCAGGGTGAAGTGCCACTCGTCGCCATTGCCCACCAGGCAGTGGTGGCGGGCCAGCTCCGAGAGGCTGTTGGGCATGCCGTGGCGGGCGGTATAGGCGGGGGAGGCGCACACATAGGGCACCCGCTGCGCCAGCTTGCGGGCCACCAGAGTCGAGTCCTTGAGGTGGCCGAGGCGGATCGCCAGATCGAACCCCTCGTGCACCAGATCCAGCAACTGGTTGGTGAGGTTGAGGGTCACCTCCAGCTGGGGGAAGCGCACCATGAAGTCGTTCACCAGGGGGGCTATGCGGCTCTCGCCGTAGGAGACGGGAGCCGTGATGCGCAGGGTGCCCTGTGGCACCGCCTGATGGCGCCCCAGTGCCAGCTCCGCCTCGTAGAGGTTGTCGAGCAGCTGGCGGCAGTGGCGAAAGTAGATCTCGCCGAGCTCGGTGAGCCGCACCTGGCGGGTGGTTCGCAGCAGCAGCTTGGCCTGCAGCCTGTCTTCCAGCTGCGCCACCTGGCGGCTCACCTGAGCCACCGAGACCCCGAGCTTGCGCGCCGCCGGGGTAAAGCCCCCCTGCTCCGCCACGCTGACAAATTCACAGACCCCTTCCCAGCCGAACATTATTACCTATGTGTAAAAGTGATTTGATACTTAGCCTTATTATCACCAAATCGGCGGGAAACTACACTGAATGTCCGAACCCATTTCAGTTCACCCACACAACCACGAGGACATCATTCATGGCACAGGTTCAAAGCATCAAGTGCAAGGCCGCCATCGCCTGGGGCCCGGGCCAGCCCCTCTCCATCGAAGAGGTGGAGGTCATGCCACCCCAGGCCGGCGAGGTGCGGGTGCGCATAGTCGCCACCGGCGTCTGCCACACAGATGCCTTCACCCTGTCCGGCGAAGATCCGGAAGGTGTCTTCCCCTGCATCCTGGGCCATGAGGGGGGCGGCATAGTCGAGTCCGTCGGCGAGGGCGTCACCAGCGTCAAGGTGGGGGATCACGTGATCCCGCTTTATACCCCCGAGTGCGGCGAGTGCAAGTTCTGCAAGTCCGGCAAGACCAACCTGTGCCAGAAGATCCGCTCTACCCAGGGCAAGGGTCTTATGCCGGACGGCACCACCCGCTTCTCCAAGGACGGCCAGCCCATCTATCACTACATGGGCACCTCCACCTTCAGCGAATACACAGTGCTGCCCGAGATCTCCATCGCCAAGGTGGACCCGGCCGCCCCGCTGGAAGAGGTCTGCCTGCTCGGCTGCGGCGTCACCACCGGCATAGGCGCCGTGATGAACACCGCCAAGGTCAAAGAGGGTGAGAGCGTCGCCATCTTCGGGCTGGGGGGCATAGGCCTCTCCGCGGTGATCGGCGCCCGCCTGGCCAAGGCCGGCCGCATCATCGCCATCGACATCAACGAGAGCAAGTTCGAGCTGGCCCGCAAACTCGGCGCCACCGACTGCATCAACCCGAACGATTACGACAAGCCCATCCAGGAGGTGATCGTCGAGATGACCGATGGCGGCGTCGACTTCTCCTTCGAGTGCATCGGCAACGTCAAGGTAATGCGCGCGGCGCTGGAGTGCTGCCACAAGGGCTGGGGCGAGTCTGTCATCATAGGGGTGGCCGGTGCCGGTCAGGAGATCAGCACCCGTCCCTTCCAGCTGGTCACAGGCCGGGTCTGGCGCGGCAGCGCCTTCGGCGGGGTGCGCGGTCGCAGCGAACTGCCGAGCTATGTGCAGCGCTACATGCAGGGGGAGTTCCGGCTGGACGACTTCATCACCCACACCATGCCGCTGGAGCAGATCAACGAGGCCTTCGATCTGATGCACGAAGGCAAGAGCATCCGCACCGTCATCCACTACTGATCCCATCACAGCCCCGCCCATCGATGAATGGGCGGGGCAGAGGAGTCCTTCGATGAATCTGGACATTATCAGCAGCAACAAAAGCTTCGGTGGCTGGCACAAGCAGTACCGCCACAGCTCCACAGTGCAGGGCTGCGAGATGCGCTTCGCCATCTACCTGCCGCCCCAGGCCCTCACCGGCCAGAAGGTGCCCGTGCTCTACTGGCTCTCCGGCCTCACCTGCACCGACGAGAACTTCATGCAGAAGGCGGGGGCCCAGCGCATCGCCGCCGAACTCGGCATCGCCCTGGTGGCACCGGACACCAGCCCGCGCGGCGAGGGGGTACCGGACGATCCCGGTTACGATCTCGGCATGGGGGCCGGCTTCTATGTCAACGCCACCCAGCACCCCTGGCGGGATCACTACCAGATGTATGACTACGTCACCCGGGAGCTGCCCGAGCTCATCGAGACCCACTTCCCGGTCTCCACCAGGCGCGCCATCAGCGGCCACTCCATGGGGGGCCACGGGGCGCTCATCGCCGCGTTGCGCGAACCCGGCCGCTACCGCTCGGTGTCGGCCTTCAGCCCCATCAGCCACCCGAGCCGCGCCCCCTGGGGCCAGAAGGCCCTCGGCGCCTATCTCGGCAACAATCCGCTGCTGTGGCAGGAGTGGGACGCCTGCCAGTTGCTGCGTCACCACGACAGCCAGCCCCTGCCGACCCGGGTAGACGTGGGGCTGGACGATCCCTTCCTGGCGGAGCAACTCGGCATAGACGCCCTGGCCGAGATTGCAACCGCCAAGGAGTGGCCCCTGGCGCTTCATCGCCATGCCGGCTATGACCACAGCTACTACTTCGTGGCGAGCTTCATCGAGGAGCACCTGCGCTTTCATGCCAGCCACCTCGGCGAGCTGGCCCAGGGCTGACCAGGGGCCAGACAGGCCCCCATGGTCGCCCGCCCCTCATCAGCGGGCTGCCATAAACAAGGGAACAGGGAGACAAGGATGACGATCTTCACCACGCTGCTGGCCATGCCGGACCAGTTCGCACGACTGCTGGCACAGGTGCCCGCCGACCAGCTGGACTGGGAACCCGCCAACTGGGCCGGGACCCCAGCCGAGCGCTTCAGTGCCCGGGGGCACCTCTGCCACCTGCTGGACATAGAGACCCAGGGCTATCAGCTGCGCTTTCGCCGCACCCTGGAGGAGAGCCTGCCCGCGCTGGCCTCCCTCGATGGCTATCAGCTGGCGCGAAACAACCAGTACCCGTTGCAGGATACCGCGGTGCAGCTGGACCGCTTTCGTACCGCCCGCCTGCAGACAGTGGACTGGCTCAAGGCGCTGCCCTCCAGTGCCTGGGCGCGGCGCGCCCGCTATGGCGACTATGGGGAGGTGACCCTGGACGGTCTGGTGCGCCTGCTCGTCAGCCACGACCACCAGCACCTCGCCGGCATGCAGTGGCTGTTGATGCGGCTCAACGCGGATCTGCGCCTCGCGCTGCCTCTCGAGTGAGGCGCGCCGCTCCTAACCCCTTATGAAAAAAGGCCCCGCCGGGGCCTTTCTCATCTTGGAACATTCGGCTCAGCTCCCCTGCCGGTTCACCAGACCCGAGCCCGCTATCTCGCTCTTGAGCTCGGGATCCCCCCAGTAGCTGACCGAGCCAGAACCGGCGATCTCTATCTTGAGCCGCGACTTGGCACGAACCTCAACCTCGCCACTGCCGGCGATACTCACCTCGACCTCCTCGCTGGCGAGCCCGGCGCCCTTGACGCCACCGGCTCCGGCGATGTTCAGCTCCACCACCCGGACGGAGCCCTGCCCCAGATCCAGGTTGCCCAGACCGGCGATGTTGCCCTCCAGCCGGTTCAGCTCCAACCCGCTGGCGACTATGTCACCCGTGCCAGCAACCGACAGCACCAGCTCATCCCCCTTGAAGTCACGCAGCTCGCCATTGCCGGTGCCAGCCAGCGCCAGCTCATGGAGCTCGGGCAGGGTGATGGTGATCTCCAGCGGCTCGGTGGGGGCCAGCCGATAGCCCTCCTTCACCTCTATCTCCAGCTTGTCGCCCTGCTCGGTCAGCTCCAGGTAGGGCAGCAGGTTCCCCTGCCCCCGGATGTGGATGCCCCTCGCCTCCCCCGCCACCAGATGGATGTTGGCGGGCACCCCGGCCAGCACCCGGGTCACCTCCCGGCCCAGGGGGTGCTGCTGCTCCACCAGGGCCCCGGCCCCGCTCACCTTGACATCGTCCTGCCAGCTGCAGCCACTCAGCCCCAGGGCCAGCACGGCTCCCATCATCCAGTTCATCGCCACTCTCCTCGTTGTGTGTTGGCAAACGCGCCCCCTTGGTCCACGCAGCCTGGTGAAGGGGCGATTGCAAACCACATGCCAGAGGGTCAAGCCTATGATTTTCAACTTAAAATCAGATTCAACGCTCACGCCCCCTTCATGTTTGAGAGCCATTCAGACCATAAGTTGGTCAAACTCACCATGCCCGAACGGGGGGAGACCGCCCGCAGGCAGGGCCAGCCGCCGCCGGGAGAGGGAAGTTTTTGGTTGCCGCCCCGGTCTGTTGAGCCAATAGTGATACCTTGTGCGTATAGAGCTCTCCACCTAAGCATTTGTCACTGCCAACAAGGAGTCAGAGCGTGACCCAAGTCAGCCATCCATTCGCCAGCCCAGAGGGCCTGCCAGCCCCGACCCGCACCCTGCTGCTCGGCGGCGACGATCCCGAGCACAAGCGCCGCGAGCTGCTCGACTACTTCTGTCAGACCTTCGATCTCTATGACAGCCTGTTTGACTGCCTGGCCGATGAGCGGGCCTGGTTCAACAAGGCGATCCCCCTGCGCCACCCCCTCATCTTCTACTACGGCCACACCGCCGCCTTCTTCGTCAACAAGCTGCTGGCGGCCAACCTCATCGACCGGCGCCTCGATCCCCGCATCGAGGCCATGGTGGCCATAGGGGTGGACGAGATGAGCTGGGACGATCTGGACGAGACCCACTACGACTGGCCTGCGGTGGCCGAACTGCGCGACTACCGTGGCCGCGTGCGCGCCCTGGTGTGTGATTTCATCGAACGTATGCCGATCGCACTGCCCATCGACTGGCAGAGCCCGGCCTGGGTCATCCTGATGGGGATAGAGCACGAGCGCATCCACCTGGAGACCTCCAGCGTGCTGATCCGCCAGCTGCCCCTGGCCTGGGTGCAGCCGCAGCCCTATTGGCCCGCCTGTACCCAGGCCCGCCACAGACGCGACCAGGTGCCCGCCAACAGCCTGCTGCCGGTGGCGGGAGGTCGGGTGCGCCTCGGCAAGCAGGACGCCACCTACGGCTGGGACAACGAATATGGCGAGCGCCATATCGAGCTGGCCCCCTTCCAGGCCAGCCGCATGCTGGTGAGCAACGCCGAGTACTTCGACTTCGTGCAGGCGGGCGGCTATGAGACCCGGGCCTGGTGGGACGACGAGGGCTGGGGCTGGTGCCAGTATGCCAAGGCGCGCATGCCCAGCTTCTGGGTCGGCGACCCCAACGAGCCCGAGCAACTGCAACTGCGGCTGATGACAGAGCAGGTCCCCCTACCCTGGGATTGGCCCGCCGAGGTGAACCAGCTGGAGGCCGCCGCCTTCTGCCGCTGGAAGGCGGCCCAGACCGGCCTGCCCATACAGCTACCGAGCGAGGGGGAGTGGATGCTGCTGCGCGAGCAGCTGCCCGGGGATCAGCCGGACTGGCTGGAAGCCCCCGGCAATATCAACCTGGCCCGCTTCGCCTCCTCCTGCCCGGTGGATGCCTGCCCCCAGGGCGGCTTCTTCGATCTGGTGGGCAACGTCTGGCAGTGGACCAGCACCGCCATCGACGGCTTCGAGGGGTTCAAGGTGCACCCGCTCTACGATGACTTCTCCACCCCCACCTTCGATGGCAAGCACAGCCTCATCAAGGGCGGCAGCTGGATAAGCACGGGCAACGAGGCGCTCAAGTCGTCCCGCTACGCCTTCCGCCGCCACTTCTTCCAGCATGCGGGCTTCCGCTATCTGGTCTCACGCTATCAGGAAGCCATCACAGTGAACCCTTATGAAACCGACGCCCTGGTGGCGCAATACCTCGACTTCCAGTACGGCCCGACCCATTTCGGGGTGGCCAACTACGCCCAGACCCTGGCCAGCCTCGCCAGCGAGCTGTGCAGCCGCCATGAGCGGGCGCTGGACATCGGCTGCGCCACCGGCCGCGCCAGCTTCGAGCTGGCCCGCCACTTCCAGCACGTGGACGGGGTGGACTACTCGGCCCGCTTCATCGACGTGGCCCTCGCCCTCGCCAGCCAGGACAGCTTCCGCTATGCCCTGCCCCTGGAGGGGGATCTGGTGGAGTATTGCGAGGCGCGCCTCTCCAGCCATGATCTCGGCCGCGAGCAGGCCGAACGGGTCCACTTCAGCCAGGGGGATGCCTGCAACCTCAAGCCCAAGTACGAGCACTACGATCTGGTGCTCGCCTCCAACCTGATCGACCGGCTGCGGGAGCCCGCCCGCTTCCTGCGGGACATTGCTCCCAGACTGCGCAGCGGCGGCCTGCTGGTGCTCACCAGCCCCTACACCTGGCTGACCGACTACACCCCCAAGGCGAACTGGCTCGGCGGCATCCGGGAGAACGGCGAGGCCCTCTCCACCCATCAGGCGCTGCAACGGCTGCTGGCGGCGGAGTTCGAGGAGCTGTGCCCGCCGCGAGACGTGCCCTTCGTCATCCGCGAAACCGCCCGCAAGCACCAGCATACGGTGGCCCAGCTCACCGTCTGGCGCAAACGCTGAGGGGGCGGCAAACGAAAGAGGGAGGCCCATGGCCTCCCTCTCTTTTTGCCCAAAGGCTTATCTCTCCTGGACCTGGGGCAGGGGCTCCTGCTCGCGGTAGCGACGGGCCAGCACGGCGCACACCATCAGCTGGATCTGGTGGAAGATCATCAACGGCAGCACCATGACCCCGACGCTGGCGGCCGGGAACATGACGTTGGCCATGGGCACCCCATTGGCCAGGCTCTTCTTGGAGCCGCAGAAGACGATGGTGATCTCGTCCGCCTTGTTGAAGCCGAGGCGGCGGCTGATCCAGACGTTCCAAGCCAGCACCAGCGCCAGCAGCACGCAGCTCAGCAGCACTATGCTGGCCAAGTCATACCAACCCACCTGATGCCAGATCCCCTGCACCACGGCCTCGCTGAAGGCCACATAGACCACCAGCAGGATTGAGCTCTGATCCAGCTTGCCGATGAGCGGCCGGTGGCTGTCGACCCAGCGGCCGATGAGGGGGCGCGACAGGTGGCCCACCACGAAGGGCAGCATCAGCTGCACCATGATGGCCTGGATGGAGTGCCAGGTGTCGACCCCCTCCCCCTGAACATTGATCATCAGCCCCACCAGCACAGGCGAGAGGAAGATACCGAGTATGCTGGAGGCCGAGGCGCTGCACACCGCCGCCGACACATTGCCGCCGGCCATGGAGGTGAAGGCGATGGCCGACTGCACTGTGGCGGGCAGGGCGCACAGATAGAGGAAGCCGAGATAGATGGCCGGGCTCAGCCACTGGGGCACCAGCGGGGTGAGCAAGAGCCCCAGCAGCGGGAACAGCAGGAAGGTGCTGGCCATCACCACCAGGTGGAGCCGCCAGTGGCCGAGCCCCGCCAGCAGGTTCTGGCGCGACAGCTTGGCGCCATGCATGAAGAAGAGCAGCGCCACCGCCAGCTTGGTCAGCAGCGCGAACCAGACGGCCACCTGGCCCTCGCAGGGGAAGAAGGAGGCCAGGGCCACCACCAGAATCAGCACAGAGGTAAAGGGATCCAGACGCACGGGGAGTCTCCAGGGAAAGCGCGTCCCGCACCGGATGGGGGACGACAGGGCACAGGAGGGCCATCCTCTGACGGCGACCCTCGATACGAAACCCCAGCTTACCCCGAACACAGGGAGGCGCAAAGTTGAGCGACGGCCCAAGTATTCAGTGAAATTAAACGAGTTGGTTTTTAGCGCTTTAAAACTAAACACCCAAGGCGGCCATGGCGGACCGGAGAGACAAAAAAACGGGTGGCCAGAGGCCACCCGCGCTGCACCACAGCCGGCATTCAGATCTGCCGGGCCAGGGTGTCGTCCCCCACCTTGCCCCCGGCGGCCAGCTTGCGGGCCTGACGCTTCTCGAAGCGGGAGATCCACCAGTAGGCCAGCGCCGAGAAGACGGCCGTCATGAAGACGTTGATGAAGAAGGCGCGCACCAGATCCACCCCGGCCGGGAAGGCGGAGGCACTCATGCTCACCACGAAGATGGCGATCAGCACAGAGACCACGCTCATGCCGAAGGTGCGCGATCCCATGCGGAACTCGCGGGGGGTGTCGTCGTGTTTCCAGCGGAAGACGAAGTAGGCCACCATGATGAAGATGGGCGGCAGCATGGCGGTACCGGCGGTGAGGTTGATGGCGGTGTTCATCATCTGCTGCACCGATTCGGAGCCGAAGCCGTTGACCACCAGCATCACGAACACGAAGACAAACTGCCACCAGGCGGCGCGCACCGGCACCCCGTGCTCGTTGAGCTGGGTGGTCTTGTCGCCATAGACGCCCTGGGGGATCTCGGAGAAGTGGATCTTCACCGGCGCCGAGGTCCACATCATCATGGAGCCGAACATGGCGATGAAGAGCACCACCCCGACCGCGCGGCCGACCAGCGTCTCGGATAGCCCGAAGTACTGCGCCATGCCGGTGAAGATCTCCACCATGCCGCCGGCGTAGGTGAGGCTTTCCCGCGGCACGAAGACGTTCACCAGCAGGGAGCCCAGCGCATACATGGCACCTATGACCACACCGGCGATGATGATCACCTTGATGAAGGACTTCTGGCCGCCCTTGACGTCATTGAGGTAGGCCGCCGCCGTTTCGGCACCGCCCGCCGCCTGGAAGATCCAGCACATGATGCCGAGGGTCGCCCAGTTGACGGTGGGGGTCATGGCTTCCAGGGTGATGGGCTGGGCCGCCACATGGTCGCCGCCGAGGGCCATCAGGGCGCCCAGCACATAGATGGCGAACAGGGCGAAGACGCCGTAGGCCACCAGTTCGGCAATCTTGCCGAGCCAGCTCGCCCCCTTGGTGGAGATATGGGTCGCCGCCGCAAACAGCGCTATGGAGATGATAGAGGTGACGGTCGGCGAGAAGCTGTACTCATACCCCAGCATGGCGTAGGAGGCGTAGGCGATGACGTTCGGCAGCAGGGAGACGAACCAGAACAGGTTGACGAACCAGTAGAGAAACGATCCCAGATAGGCCATACGGGTGCCGAGGGGTTTCTTGAGCCAGTCGTACATCCCCGACTCGGAGTCTTTATTGGCCGAGACGAACTCGGCGATGATGAAGACGAAGGGGATGAAGTAGACCAGGGTGGCCAGCAGGAAGATGGGGGCTGAGCTGAGCCCCAGCTCTATGTTGTTGTTGACGATATTGCGCACGTTGAACACGGCGGCAAAGGTCATCGACAACAGGGCAAACTTGCCTATGGTGCCGCGTACTGAATCAGACATATGTCCTCCAATGGACTCGCGCTCCCTGCGGGTAACGCTGTGACTCTGAATGTGTTCGGCAAGGGTCTGTCGGCCCCGCCATTTACTCTCTTGTTATGATCGGACCGCCAGGGCGGCCTCGTTGGCAAACCGGCGCCGCCCTGCGGCACCGGCACTCAATCGGGGTTCAGACGATGGGGGTGCCCGGCGCCATCGGCACGCGAGGCTGCAACAGCACGCTCTGGCTCTCGTCCGGGGTCTCGGCGCAGAGCAACATGCACTCGGAGCGCTCGCCGCGCATCCTGGTGGGCTTGAGGTTGGTCAGCACCACCACCTCGCTGCCCAGCAGCTCCTCTTCGCTGTAATGGGGCACCAGGCTGGTGACCGTCTGCAGCGGCCGCTCGCCCCCCACGTCGATCTGGACGATATAGAGTTTGTCGGCCCCGGGGTGGCGCACCACCTCCAGCACCTTGCCCACCTTCATCTCGACCCGTTTGAATTCGGCAAACTCGATCGTCTCGCTCATTCCTTTCTCCTTGTGTTCGGTTCTTGCGCTCAAGGGAGCAACGGATAACGGGTGGCCGCAGCCACCCGGTTGATCTCTCCTGGCCACGGGGGCCGGTTTGGTCAGGGTTATCGTCAGGATGCCCGGACGGAAATCTGGCTGGTCGGCTGGGCCTCTTTCACCCGTGCGTCAGCACTCAGGGAGGCTTCGTAGCGGTTGTACTTCCACCAGGCGAAGCCGAGGAAAATCACGATCCCGCCGACGTTGTAGAAGATGATGGTCATGATGTCGGCGCCGGTCGGGAAGGTGGAGGCGAGGAAGCCCACCGAGAAGATGGCGATCAGCACAGAGACCACGGCGATACCTGTGGTGCGCGACCCCATCTTGAAATCACGCGGCAGGTGATCCAGCTTCAGGCGCAGATTGAGGTAGGCCAGCATGATGAAGAGCGGCGGCAGCATGGAGGCGGCGGCCGTCATGTTGATGACGGTGTTCATCAGATCCTGCGCCGTGTTGGAGCCCAAAGTCGGGATCAGCATCAGGGGCAGCACTATGAGGTATTGGATCCAGGCAGCCCGGGCGGGCACGCCGTTCTCGTTCAGCTCGACCGTCTTCTTGCCGAAGATGCCGGCCGGTATCTCGGAGAAGAAGATCTTCACCGGAGTGGCCGTCCACATCAGCAGGGAGCCGAACATGGCGGTAAAGGAGACCAGACCCACGAAGCGATTCATCAGGATCTCAGGCAAGCCGAAGTAAGCCGCCAGCCCCTCGAATACCTGCACCGAGCCGCCGGTGTATTTCAGGGTGTCGCCGGGCACGAAGACGTTGATCAAAAGCGATGCTATGGAGTAGAGCACCCCGATAAAGAGCCCGGCGATGATGATCACCTTGACGAAAGATTTGGAGCCCCCTTTCACGTCATTGACGTAGACAGCAACCGACTCGGCGCCACCGGCTGCCATAAAGATCCAGGTGGTGATACCCAGGAAGGCCCAGCTGAAGTCGGGGACCATGGCCTCTACCGTGATGGGGTCGGCCGGTTGTACACCACCGACTAACGCCACACCTGCCAACAAGATGTAGGAGAGGGTCAGCAGCAGCATCAGGGACGAGGTCACCGAGGTGATGGGGCCCAGCATCTTGGCGCCGTTGGTGGAGACATAGGTGGCAAAGGCGAACAGCACCATGCTCAGGCCAGTAGTCGCCAGCGGGGTGAAAATGTATTCGTAGCCGAGGAAGGCATAGGAGGCGTAGGCAATGACCCGCGGCAGCAGAGAGGTGAAGAAGAAGAGGTTCACGAACCAGTAGGTGTAGGCGGAGATAAAGGCCCAGCGCCCGCCGAGAGAGCTCTTCACCCAGGCATAGACACCGGCTTCGGAGTTCTTATTCAGTGACACGAATTCCGCAATGATCAGACAGAACGGAATGAAGTAAAAAATGGTGGCCAGAAAGAACATGGGGGCCGAGGCCAGACCGATCTCGATGTTGTTGTTGATGACGTTGTTGAAGCTGAATACCGCCGCGAAGGTGAGCGACAGCAGACCAAACTTGCCTATCGTATTCCGTTTGGAATCGGACATGGTGCATCTCCAGACCTGTAGTTATTTCCGCGAAAGGGCGGGGCATGGGTTGTAGGGTGAGCCCCGCCCTTCCGGCTTTTATCAGTGCAGAACCGGCGGCTTGTTATTTGTTTTTGAAGTAGCCGCCTTCGACCGTGACCTTGATGATCAGCTTGCGCACAGGGGCATCGCCGACGAAGCGATAAGCCTCGTCGTTCTCGAAGATCACCACCTGACCGTTGCCGACCTTCTGGCGCTCACGGACCTCGCCAGCCAGCCACTCGCGATCCGTGGTGTCGTCATAGGCCTGCTCGACTCGCAGATCCGGCTTGGCAGCCCACTCCACCGTCTCTTCCCCTTCGAGGTAGTAGTGAACGTCGAAGTAGCGGCGTTGCCCCTCGAACAGTGAGGTGGCCGGGCTGGCCCCCTCCTGCAAGCGGTAGGTGAGGGAGTCACCTATGGAGTGGCAGATGCCGGGCTTGAGGTTTGGCAGGTTGTTGATGGCCTCCACGCAGCGGCCCCACTTCTTGCCCTCCCGGTAGATGTTTTTGAACAGGGTCAGGTTGCCTAAGGTGATCATGCGAGCGTCCTCCCGCCGTTGATGCTGAGATCGATCCCGGCCAGGGCGGCCGGATTGAGGTTGCCACGGGCGATGGGCAGCAGGGTCAGGCCGAAGCTGAAGGGCTCGAAGCGCACCCGCCAGGAGTCCAGTACCTCGGAGCCCCAGGAGTTGGAACCCAGCCCCAGCACCTTGTGATCCAGATTGAGGGTGAGATAGCCACTCGGCTCCAACTCGTTGATGTGCTGCGCCCCGTGGATATGTTCCCAGCTGTAGGGCCAGACGCTCAGGTTGATGGGGGCATCGGGCCGCACGTAGAGACCGGCACCGTGACGGTTGGTCAGGGTCGCCCAGCGCACCTGCTGGCGGTTGCCGTTGTCTTGCGGGAAGGGGTAGTGCTCCCACATCTCGCCCACAGTGCTCTGGAAGCAGTCGATCCAGTTGCTCTGGCGGCTGTCCTGGTAGTTCTCACCCGGGCCCATGCCGAAGTAGTGCACCCGATCGAGGTCCTGGCGGATCCCCAGCTCGAAGCCGATCTTGGGAATGATGTCGTCATAGCCGCCGTAGGGCTGGCCGGACAGGGCCACATGCAGCTGGCCGTTCGAGCTCAGGGTATAGACGTAGCGGCAGCGCATGCCGAAGTCGAACACCGGCGGCGCGATCAGGCTCTCCACCGTCACCTCGACCGCGTCACCCAGCTGGCGCCAGCTCAGAGTGCGGAAGTGCTCCTGCATGATCTGCAGGTGGTTCGGGTGCCACAGGCTCTCGTACTCCTGCTTGTGGTTGTCGATCATCGGCTTGAAGAAGGTGAGGCGCGGCGCCCGCTCGAGAAGCTCATTGCCATCTTGCTGCCAGCTCACCAGCTTGCCGTCGAGGCGCGAGAAGCGCAGGGCAAAGCCGCTGCCGCTCAAGGTCAGCGCGAGACGCTCATCGGCAATCTGCAGCGCAGTAGCGTTGGGATTGGCAAAGGGCTGCAGTTGGCGAGTCGATGCCTTCAGCTGGAACTGGTACTGGCCCAGCTCGTGCTCCGCCGCGCTGTAGCGGGTGGCGGTGGCCTTGATGACCCGCAGCTGGACGAAGGTTTCCCGCCCATCGAGGGATGGCAGATCGAGTTGCAACTCGGTGGTGGCACCGGGGGCAACCCCTTCCAGACGGAGCTGCTGGCTGGCCAACAGCTCGCCCTCGGCCTTCACCTCGACCAGCAGACGGATGTCGTCGAGATTGGAGAACCAGTAGCGGTTTTCCAGCTCAAGCTTGCCGCTCGCCAGATCCAGCGCCCGCACCTTGACCGGGCAGATCACCTGCTTGTATTCGCGCAGGCCAGGCCCCGGGGTCTGATCCGGATAGATGAGGCCATCCATGCAGAAGTTGTAGTTGTTGGGGTAGTCGCCGTAGTCGCCGCCGTACTTGTAGACGGCGCGGCCCTGCTCGTCCTGATCCAGGATGCCGTGATCGCACCACTCCCAGATGTAGTGACCCTGAATGTGGGGATGACGGTCGAACACCTGCTGATATTCGCTCAGGCCACCCGGGCCGTTGCCCATGGCGTGGGCGTATTCGCAGATAATGCGCGGCTTCTCCATCGGGAACTCGCCAAAGCTGTTCATCTGGGAGACGCGCGAATACATGGTGCTCACCACATCCACCACCTCGGCATCGCGATCCTCTTCGTAGTGCACCAGCCGGGTCGGGTCGATCGCCTTGCAGCGCTGGTACATGGATCTGATGTTGCAGCCGTAGCCGGACTCGTTGCCCAGGGACCAGATGATGATGGAGGGGTGGTTCTTCTGGGCGTGAACATGGCGCTCGATCCTGTCCACGAACACAGGCTCCCAGAAGGGGTCGTCGGTGATGCGGCTGAGATCGCCGACGTTGGCAAAGCCGTGAGTCTCCACGTCCGTCTCCGCCATCACGAACAGACCGTACTGGTCGCACAACTCGTAGAAGCGCGGGTCGTTCGGGTAGTGGGCGGTGCGCACCGAGTTGAGGTTGTGCTGCTTCATCAGCACTATGTCCCGCTCCACTCTATCCATGCCGACCGCGCGGCTCTTGAGGTGGTCGTTGTCGTGGCGGTTCACCCCGTGCAGCTTGAGGTAGTGGCCGTTGACGTAGAAGAGGCCATCCTTGACCTTGATGTCACGCACCCCGACCCGCTGGGGGATCACCTCCAGCAGCTCGCCTCGCTCGTTATAGAGCGACAGCTGCAGCTGGTAGAGGTAAGGATCTTCGGCACTCCAGAGATGGGGGTTCGCCATATCCAGCGTGAAGCGGCAATCACACTTGCCATCGATGGCGAGATGGTCGAGCGAGCCGCTGGCGATCTCGCTGCCCTGATCCAGCAGGGACCAGGCCAGACGGTGATCACGAGTTGGCGCCCCCAGATTCTCCAGCTGGATATCGCAGCTCAGGGTGGCGCCGTCGTCGGCCAGCTCGGTGCGGATGAAGAAGTCCTGCACATGGACAGCCGGTTTTCCCACCAGATAGACGTCGCGGAAGATCCCCGCCATCCACCACATGTCCTGATCTTCGATATAGGTGGAATCGGCCCACTGCATCACCCGCACCGACAGCAGGTTCTCGCCGGTGTTGGCATGGGCACTGATATCGAACTCGGCGGTGAGGCGGCTCCCCTTGCTGAAGCCGACATAGTGGCCGTTCACATAGACCTCAAAGTAGGTCTCCACTCCGTCAAACTTGATGATCACCTGCTCTCCGTCCCAGGCCGGGCTCAGCGTGAAGCTGCGCTGATAAGCGCCGGTGGGGTTGTTGCTCGGCACGAAGGGCACGTCGATGGGGAAGGGAAAACCCTCGTCTGTGTACTGCAGATTGCCGTGCCCTTCCATCTGCCACATGTTTGGCACTGTGATCTGGCCCCAGCCGCTCATGGGGCTGTGATAGAAGTCTTCCGGCACCAGCAGGGGGTGCGCAAAGTAGTGGAACTGCCACTGACCGCTCAAGGAGAGGAAGCGACGGCTCAGCTCCCGCTGCATGGTGGCCGCCAGCCCGTGATCGGTATAAGAGAAGAAGTAGGCGCGCGGAGCCAGCCTGTTTTCACCAACGAATTGGACGTTTTCCCAGTTATTCACATGTCCTCCCGGAACAAGACAACTTTGACTGAGTAAACTCTAGATAAACATTTACTAAATATCAGGTAATGATCGGTAAACTTTTAACCCCATCACACAAGATGGCTGGATTTGTGAGCGAGATCAGAAGCAGAAGATAAAGGGAGAGAGAGCTGCCTGGATGGCATGAATATTGACGAAGCGGGAATGAGTGAAGCAATTACCTATATATAACAATGTTATACGGAATAACGGGGACAGGGTGAAGCACGGGAAGGTAACACAGGAAGGTAAATAGAGGGGCGCGCCACCTGGAGTGGCGCGACTACAGAACATCTTTTTTTACTAAAATTATCGAGTGGTACCACGCAGGGTCAGGCGGCTGGGAACCAGCACCCGCAGCGGCACTTCCCGCTCATCCCGCAGCCGTTCGACCAGCAAATTGACTCCCTGGGAGCCCATCAACTCGGAGTGGATCCGCACCGTGGAGAGCGGCGGGAAGGTGAACTTGGCGGTCGGGATGTCGTTGACGCTGATGAGCTCGATCTGCTGGGGAATCGCCAGTCCCTTCTCGTGGATGGCTCTCAGCACACCTATGGCGATGGAGTCTGAGGCGACGAACAGGGCACGGGGCCAGTCTCCCGCCAGCATCTCTTTCGCCAGCCGGTAGCCGGAGGCACTGGAAAAGTCGCCGCGATAGAGGTCGCTCTCCTGCACCACTCCCAGCCGCTGACCGTAGTCGAGGAAGGCCAGCTCACGGAGATCCGGCGCCTCATCCTGACCCCCTATATAGCCGATGCGGCCATGCCCCTGGGCGATGAAGAAGTCCACCACCTGCTGGCTGATAAGCGCCAGATCCACGTCCACGGAGTCAAATTCCCCCTGGGAGCGGCAATCCACGAACACCAGCTGGGCAGAGAGAGAATGGAGCGCAGCCAGCCGCTCCTCGGGCAGATGGCCGATGACCATGATGCCGTCGACGGCGGAGAGCTCACGCCCCTCGGCGCCGTTGTAGAAATGGGTTAGCTCTATGTTGAAGCGGGCGCACTGGGTCTCGATGCCGTAGCGAATGGCGAGATAGTAGGGGTCGTTGACCTCGGTGCTCTGCGGATAGGCATAGACCGCCAGAAAGTGCAGCTTGCTCTTGTGCACCCCTTTGCGGGCGCTGCTGGTCTTGTACTCCAGCCGCTCGGCAATCTCGAAGATCTTCTGTCTGGTCTCTTCCTTGACGCTCAGCGTCGGATCTTCATTGAGCACCCGCGACACAGTGGCCTGGGACACCCCCGCCTCCTGTGCAATTTCCTTCAACGTGGCCATGCATACTCCTCTGGCGATGACTCCCGACAATACCTGACCAAGAGTAACGGGCAAGCCGCTGACAGCCCAGCATTTTTACTAAAAGAAGCCAGCCTGGATCGAAAAAATCCCAAAGCAAAAAGGCCTCCCGAATGGGAGGCCTCTTCTAAATAGGTGCCTGACAGTGTCCTACTCTCGCATGGCGAATGCCACACTACCATCGGCGCTACCGCGTTTCACTTCTGAGTTCGGCATGGGATCAGGTGGTTCCACGGCGCTATTGCCGTCAGGCAAAAGCTGTATTACTTAATAATGGTGCTGATACCCAGAGTCGAACTGGGGACCTCATCCTTACCAAGGATGCGCTCTACCAACTGAGCCATATCAGCACACTAACCGGTAAAGAC
>NZ_JBFODK010000053.1:0-5692 GCF_040908275.1 Aeromonas sp. R4-3 | reverse complement strand
AGCACACGCTCCTTGCCCACCAGCGCCATTACGGCGTCGGCGATGCCAGGGGAGATTGGCCCAGACCGGTATTACTCGGCTGCCATGCGCGCTTCGATATAGGCCAGGGCGCGGTCGATGCGAGCGAGCACACGCTCCTTGCCCACCAGCGCCATCACGGCGTCTATGGCCGGGGACTGACCCAGACCGGTGACGGCCACGCGCAGCGGCATGCCGACCTTCCCCATGCCCTGACCCAGCTCGGCGGCAGTGGCTTCAATCAGCTCGTGCAGCGCTTCGGTGGTCCAGGTCTCCAGCGCCGCCAGCTTGGCCTTGGCCAGAGTCAGCGGCTCGGCAGCGACGCCGCGCAGGTGCTTCTTGGCAGCCGCTTCGTCAATGGCCTCGTACTCTTCGAACAGATAGCGGCTCTGGGCGGCCATCTCTACCAAGGTGTTGCAGCGCTCGGCCAGCAGGGTGACCACATCGGCCAGTGCCGGGCCCTTGCTGGTGTCGATGTTCTGGGCGGCCATGTGCCATTCCAGGTGCTTGGCCACATAGGCCGGATCCAGGCTGCGCATGTAGTGGTTGTTCAGCCACAACAGCTTGTCGGTGTTGAAGGCGGAGGCAGACTTGGAGATGGCATCCAGGCTGAACAGCTTGATCATCTCGTCCAGGGTGAAGATCTCCTGATCGCCGTGGGACCAGCCCAGACGCACCAGATAGTTCAGCAGGGCTTCCGGCAAGTAGCCATCGTCGCGGTACTGCATCACCGAGACAGCGCCGTGGCGCTTGGAGAGCTTGGCGCCGTCGTCGCCCAGGATCATGGAGACGTGGGCAAACTCCGGTACAGGCGCGTTCAGTGCCTTGTAGATGTTGATCTGGCGCGGGGTGTTGTTGATGTGGTCTTCACCACGCACCACGTGGGTGATCTCCATGTCCCAGTCATCGACCACCACGCAGAAGTTGTAGGTGGGGGCGCCGTCGGTGCGGCGGATGATCAGATCGTCGAGCTCGGTGTTGGCGAACTCGATGCGGCCGCGGACGTGGTCATCGAACACCACAGAGCCTTCGGTGGGGTTGCGGAAGCGGATCACGTGGGGCGCATCGGCCGGGTGATCGTGGGCGGCATCCCGGCACTTGCCGTCATAGCGGGGCTTCTCGCCGCTCGCCATCTGGCCTTCGCGCAGCGCCTCCAGGCGCTCCTTGGAGCAGAAGCACTTGTAGGCGCGGCCATCGGCCAGCATCTCGTCGATGATGCCGTTGTAGCGATCGAAGCGCTTGGTCTGGTAGTAGGGGCCCTCATCCCAGTTCAGCTCCAGCCATTCCATGCCCTCAATGATGGCGTCGATCGCCTCCTGAGTGGAACGTTCCAGGTCGGTATCCTCGATACGCAGCACGAACTCGCCGCCCTGGCTCTTTGCGAACAACCAGGAATAGAGTGCGGTACGGGCACCGCCGACATGCAAAAAGCCGGTCGGGCTGGGAGCAAAACGGGTTTTGACTTTCATCTTTAAGCCTTGTGTAGAGGGCCTTGGGCCAATGCGTTAGAAAAAACCGTCGCATTTTAGCACTCAGAATCACGGATGGGAAAACCATGCAATAGCCGGGGCCTAAACAGGTCTTGATTCGGCCGGGGCGCCGTTCTTTGAGAGGGATCGCAAAACCTCCCCTCATTTTCAGCTTTGCTGATCAACATTGCTGGAGGAATCTCCCGCCATGCCGATAATTCATACAACTTTCTACTCACAAGGAACACGAGATGCAGTTTCGCTCTATCCAGAATCGCATCCTGGTACTGGCGGGGGTCGCCATGACCACGGCCCTGGTCATCCTGATCCTGCTCAACCAATACTCGAGCAAGCAGACCCAGCAACTGACCATCAGTTCCAGTCGCGCGGCCCTGCAGCAGGAGGCGTGGCAGAAGGTGAGTGCCAACGCCCGCGCCGAGGCCGCCACCATCACCCAGTTGCTGCAAAAGGGGCTCTCCTATACCCAGCAGATGGCCAGCGTCTTCGCCCTGCAGCAGGAGGGCAAGCTGCCGCTGGATCGCCAGCAGGCCACGGACCTGCTCAAGGCGCAGCTCGGCCTGGAGCCGCAACTATATGGCGCCTTCGCGGGCTTCGAGCCGAACGGCTTCGATGGCCAGGACAGCGCCTTCGCAGGCCAGAGCGCCCTTGGCAGCGATGACAAGGGGCGTTTCGTCCCCTACTTCTATCGCGACAAGGAGAACATTGGCTCGGATCTGCTGCTCTCCATCGAGAAGAGCGACGCGGACGAATTCGGCAATCCGGCCAACGACTACTACGCCTGCCCGAAACGGGAGGGGCGCTCCTGCCTCATCGATCCCTTCAAGGTGGACATCAACGGCCAGCAGGTGCTGGTGAGCACCATCACCACCCCCATACTGGTGGGCGGTCAGTTCAAGGGCGTCGCGGCCCTGGATCTGGCGGTGGACTCCATCAGCCGCCAGGCCCAGTCCCTCAACAGCAACATCTATGACGGCAAGGGCGAGACACTTATCGTCAGCGCCGCCGGCGTCATCACAGGCACCAGCGGGGACGCCAGCCTGCTCGGCAGCCGCGCCGACAAGCTGCTGGGCGACGGCTGGCAGCAATACCTCAAACCCGAGCTGCAACGCCAGGAGCTCGACGAGGCGTTTCGCATCTCTGTGCCCATCGCGGTGCCGGGCATGGCCCGCAACTGGGCCATCATAGTCACCCTGCCCTATCAGGTGGTGCTGGCGGGCGCCGACGAGCTGGAGAGCCAGCTCACCGAGATGAACCGGGCCGCCATGACCCAGCAGCTCATAGGTGCCCTCATCGTACTGGTGCTGGCCCTGGCCACCATGCTGGCGATCGCCCGCAGCATCACGGGCCCCATCCGCCAGATGGTCAGCCTGGTGGATGACATCGCCGATGGCGAGGGGGATCTCACCAAGCGCCTGAACACCCGAGCCCAGGACGAGCTGGGGGCACTGGCCCGCGGCATCAACCGCTTCATCGACAAGTTGCAGGTGCTGCTCGGGGACGTGCAGAAAACCGCGAGCGAGGTCCATCGCCACGCCGGGGATACCGACCGTATCGCCGGCCAGACCGACAACAACCTGCAGCATCACCAAGCGGAGATGGAGCAGATGCTGACCGCGGTGCAGGAGATGTCCTATGTCAGTCAGGAGGTGGCGACCCACGCCAACAACACCGCCGACTCGGCCAAGCAGGCGCAGGGCGCGGCGGATCAGGGCAAGGTGCGCTTCCAGCAGGTGATCCAGTCCATGCACAAGGTGGCGGCCGAGGCGGGCAAGGGTGCCGAGGTGGTAGAAGGGCTGGCCCACGACAGCGAGCAGATCACCAGCATACTCACCGTCATTCAGGGCATCGCCGATCAGACCAACCTGCTGGCGCTGAACGCCGCCATCGAGGCGGCCCGGGCTGGCGAGCAGGGTCGCGGCTTTGCGGTGGTGGCCGACGAGGTGCGCAAGCTGGCGGGCAACACCCAGCAGGCGGTGCAGAATACTCAGGAGCTGATCGAGAAGATCCGCCACAGCTCGGCCAATGCGGTCAACGCCATCCAGCAGAGCCAGCAGCTGACCCATCAGGCGGTGGGCGAGGCCGATCTGGCGGAGGCGGCGCTGGACAGCATCTTCCAGGCCATCGCCACCATCAACGACATGACCTATCAGATAGCCTCCGCCGCCGAGGAGCAGAGCTCGGTTTCCGAGACGGTCTCAGGCAACCTGTCAAAAACCAACGCACTGGCCAACGACATCGCCCAGGATGCGACCAATACGGCGAAAGCCAGCCAGGCCTTGCGCCAGGCGGCCGAGCGTTTGCAGCAGTTGCTGGGGCAATTTCGTCTCAGCTGATAATTTTCATGCTCAGGGCTCTCCCCCTCGGGGGCGAGTCCGTTTACCATAGGCACTATATTTGCCTGATGGCAGGCAATGTAGTGAGAGGTAAATGCCGTGCCCACCCCGGACCGTCGCCCACGTGGCCATAACAGACGAGCCCAGCAGCGTCGCCAAGACGAATCACAAGGAACCCTGCTCCATCGTATCAATGCCGCAACCCTGCCCCTGCGTCAACGTCTTGGCCAGGGATTGAGCGGCTTGGGTCAGCGTAACAAGGAGCCGAAGGCGGCTTCATTCAAGCTGGCGAGCCCGCTGCCGCGCAAGCACACCCTAGGCCTGCTGGTGCTGGTGCCTCTCTGGCTGTTGCTGCTGGCCTGGGAACCCGCCCCCGCCGCCCCCAAGGCGGCGCCTTCCGGTTCGCTCGCCGTGCCGCTGGCCGTGCCGACCCAGGCACTGACCGTGGGCAACGGGGCCGCAAGCAGTGCGCCGGCCGCGGCCAAACCTGTCGAGGAGAAAGTCGATGGCACCTGGCTGCAGCACGAGGTGCAGGCTGGCGAGACCCTCTACTCCATCTGGCGCAAGTTTGAACTGCCCGGGGCCGAGCTGAGCCGCCTGATCGCCATAGAGGGGCCGGACAGGCCGCTGACCCGGCTGCAATCGGGCAAGTCGGTGTTCATCCTGGTGGACACAGGCCGCCGCATCCAGCGGGTCGAGATCCGCTCCTTTGGTCAGGCAAACTACCGCTACGACCGACAGGGCGAAGGGTTCGCCCTCAAGGAGTGATGAAACGGGAGGCCATGGCCTCCCGTTTTTTTGACCAGAAGCATGAAACAAGCCGCTGACTTCCCAATACTTTTAGCTCGCTCAAAAAATGAAAAGTGCCAAATTGACAAGGGATCGGGCTCCAGTACAATCGGTTGTGCTTTAGACAGGGATTGTACTGCATGCCACTGGAACACATCGACGTAGTCAGTCATGGGTAGGCCCCTGCATTCTAGGCAAATGCTGCCCAACAAGGCGTTAGTTTCATTTTGTTATAGATAGGACTTACCACATGTCTGACATTCGCACCGGCCAAGTAAAATGGTTCAACGAAACCAAGGGTTTTGGCTTCATCGAGCAATCCCAGGGACCGGACGTTTTCGTTCACTTCTCCTCCATCCAGAGCACAGGTTTCAAGACCCTGGCTGAAGGTCAAAAAGTCCAGTTCACCGTGACCCAGGGCAAGAAAGGCCCGCAGGCTGAGAACGTGACTCTGCTCTAAGCCGCATCCGTGAACTCGCAGGAGGAGCCAAGGCCCCTCCTATTTTTTTGCCTGCCATTCCCCGCCCCGTATCAGGCGAGCTCTTCGCCGCCCTGACCTGCCTCTCCCCTCTCCCAAGCCGCCTACGCTCAGCTGCCGCCGCCATAGTCCATGGACCGAGGGCAATGACGGGAAACCGGCACAGGTGCTGACAAGCGGATATGGCAAAGCATCGCGGCGCGATACGGAATCTATTCGAATAGGGATAAGAAAAAGAATGGACGACTAGGACTACGAAGAGAGATTGGAGCGGGAAACGAGACTCGAACTCGCGACCCCAGCCTTGGCAAGGCGCGGATCATGCTCTGCCAACTGGATGTGGCAATGAGTGTATTGAAATATTGGATTCGTGAACTTCGAGGAGAGATTGGAGCGGGAAACGAGACTCGAACTCGCGACCCCGACCTTGGCAAGGTCGTGCTCTACCAACTGAGCTATTCCCGCAACAGGATGTCTTCTGCAAGTGATTTGGAGCGGGAAACGAGACTCGAACTCGCGACCCCGACCTTGGCAAGGTCGTGCTCTACCAACTGAGCTATTCCCGCATCGGAATAATCATCTGC
>NZ_JBFODK010000052.1:0-39250 GCF_040908275.1 Aeromonas sp. R4-3 | reverse complement strand
GGCCCTTCTCTCTTCTGGTCATTCGACTGGCTCAGTGGGCGTTGAGCTCATCCAGCGGCAACGAGAAGCTCGCCACGAACACATCGATAAAGTAGCGCATGGCCGGGTTCATGCGGGCCTCCAGCATCTGCTCGAGGCGCTTGCGCGCGGGCTCGAACTCCCGGTTGCCGACACTCAACTCCTCCAGACACTTGGTATAGGCGCAGAGGGTGTCGGCATCCTTCACCAGCCGGGCGAGGGCGTCGTCCTGGGCACCGGAGTCGAGCAGGGGGCGAAAGTCTTCCATCAGCTCGGGGGGCAGCATCCCCAGCAGACGCTGTTCGGCGGCGAGCTCTATCTTCTTGTATTCGCGGGCTATCTCGGGGTTGAAGTATTTGACGGGGGTGGGCAAGTCGCCCGTCAGCACCTCGCTGCTGTCGTGGTAGAGGGCCATGACGGCGGCATGGTTGGCATCCACCTTGCCATCAAACAGCCGGTTGTTGATGACGCCGAGGGCGTGGGCCACCATGGCGACCTGCAGGCTGTGCTCGGCGATGTTTTCCGGCTGAATGTTGCGCATCAAGGGCCAGCGGTAGATGAGCCGCATGCGGGCGAGGTTGGCGAAGAAGTGGCTGGGCAGCATGGGGGACCTCGAACTGGGGCAATGAAAAAGGGCAGACCCTAGTCTGCCCTTTTTTGACATCCCAGGCATAGCCTGGCGATGCATTCTTGTTTAGCGGATATAGCGACCGGATTCGGCCTCGTGGTTGGTGACTATCATCTGGCCTATGGGGGCCAGGGCAATCAGGGCCAGCTTGAGGTGCTGGATGCCGAACGGGATGCCGATGATGGTCACGAAGCAGGCCAGGGCCGAGGCGATGTGGCCTATGGCCAGCCAGACTCCGATCACCAGGAACCAGAGGATGTTGCCAATCATCCCGAGGGCACCTGTGCCTATGTCGCTCTGACCCGTCATTGTCTTGCGGTTGACCGCCTGCTTGCCGAACGGGAAGAAGGTAAAGGTGCCGATGACGAAACAGGCTCGCCCCCAGGGGATCCCTATCAGGGAGACGAAGCAGAGCAGCCCGGCCAGCCACCAGGCCAGCCCCATAAAGACGCCCCCCAGTACAAACCAGAGCAGATTGAACAAGAAGCGGAAAAAGGACATGTGGGTCTCTCCAGACTCATAAATTGGCAGTCACCATAGCGAGCGGCGCCGAGGGACGCAATGGCTGATGCGAGAAGGCGGACAATTTGGGTCGCAGACCCCCTGAGCGCACCGCTCCCGGCGACGCCGGGAGATGAAAAAAGCATAGGGTGGCGTGCAAAAAGGTGAGCAAGTGCAAATTATTGCGAACCTGATGCTTGAACTCGGCGCAAGGCTTCCCCATATAGGAGGCAGTCTTGCGCAAATTGTGCTGTCTGTGCCCCGGATGGGGGATGTGCGGCTCGACGCGACCAATGTGCGCCGCTATAATGTCGCGTCATATTTTCTCATCACAAAGACAGTCGTTGTCTTTATAAACAGGAAGACTCCGGGCTTTGCCCAGGGGTAATAAAGGGTCAGCACACAGTGCTGAGTTGAACGAGGTAAAAGAATGCAAGTTTCTGTAGAGACAACCCAAGGTCTGGAACGCCGTCTTACCATCACTGTACCGGCTGCTACCGTTGACGCTGCCGTGCGTAAAGAATTGAATGGCCTGGCCAAGACTCGTCGCATCGACGGTTTCCGTCCTGGCAAGGCTCCGGTTGCCATCATCAAGAAGATGTTCGGCGCCATGGCCCATGCCCGCGTTGCCGATGAAATGATGCAGAACAACTTCATCAAGGCCATCATCGAGAGCAAACTGAGCCCGGCCGGTGCGCCGACCATGGATCCGAAAGAGATCAAGGAAGGCCAGGATTTCGAATTCACCGCCACTTTCGAAGTGTACCCGGAGTTTGAAGTTGCCGGTCTCGAGAGCATCAAGGTTGAGAAGCCGGTTGCCTCCGTCAAGGATGCCGACCTGGCCAACATGATCGACACCCTGCGCAAGCAGCACGCTACCTGGTCTGACGTCGATGCCGCTGCCGCCAATGGCATGCGTGTCACCCTGGACTTCGTCGGTTCCATCGACGGTGAAGAGTTCGACGGTGGCAAGGCTGAAGGTTTCACTCTGGAACTGGGCGCCGGCCGCATGATCCCTGGCTTCGAAGACGCCATCCTGGGCAAGAAAGCGGGCGACGAGTTCACCATCGAGGTGACTTTCCCGGCTGACTACCACGCCGAAGCCCTGAAGGGCAAAGCGGCCAAGTTCGCCTCCAAGCTGAACAAGGTTGAAGAGCAGGTACTGCCTGAGCTGACCGAAGAGTTCGTCAAGCGTTTTGGCATCGAGAGCGGCAGCGTTGAAGAGCTGAAAGCCGAAGTGCGCAAGAACATGGAGCGCGAACTGGCTCAAGCCCTGAAAAACAGCGTGAAAGAGCAAGTGCTGAACGGCCTGGTTGAAGCCAACCAGATCGATCTGCCGAAGGCTGCCGTTGCCCAGGAAATCGACACCCTGCGTCAGCAAGCCCTGCAGCGTTTCGGTGGCTTCCAGGGCGGCAACGCTCCCGAGCTGCCGGCCGAGCTGTTCCAGGCGCAAGCCGAGCGTCGTGTACGCGTCGGTCTGCTGCTGGGTGACGTCATCCGCACCAACGAGATCAAGGCTGACGACGCCCGTGTGACCAGCATCATCGAGTCCATGGCCACCGCCTACGAAGATCCGAAGGAAGTGATCGAGTACTACCAGAAGAACGAGCAGATGCTGAACGGCGTTCGTAACCTGGCCATCGAAGATCAAGCCATCGACCTGATCCTGTCCAAGGCGCAAGTGACCGAGAAAGAAGTTGCCTTCGACGAAGTGATCAACAAGTCCGGTGCCGCTGCCTAAGAACATTTGACTTAAGGTCAAAACTGTTAAGTATAATGGCTCGTGTGATCTCCACTCGGGCCATTTTATTTTAGGGACAATGCCTTATGTACAAGAACTATAACGATGTGACTGAATCCCCACGCAATGCGCTCATCCCTATGGTGGTCGAGCAGACGGCGAAAGGGGAGCGTTCCTATGACATCTATTCCCGTCTGCTCAAAGAGCGGGTGATCTTCCTGACCGGTCAGGTTGAGGATCACATGGCGAATTTGGTGGTGGCTCAGCTGCTGTTCCTGGAGTCCGAGAACCCGGATCAGGACATCAGCATCTACATCAACTCGCCGGGTGGTGCCGTCACTGCGGGGATGTCCATCTATGACACCATGCAGTTCATCAAGCCGGACGTCAGCACCGTCTGCATGGGGCAGGCCTGCTCCATGGGCGCCTTCCTGCTGGCCGGCGGTGCCAAGGGCAAGCGTTTCTGCCTGCCTAACGCTCGCGTGATGATCCACCAGCCGCTTGGCGGCTTCCAGGGCCAGGCATCTGACATCCAGATCCATGCCCAGGAGATCCTGAAAATCAAGAATACCCTGAACGATCGTCTGGCTTTCCATACCGGACAGGACATGGCCACCATCGAACGCGACACCGACCGTGACAACTTCATGTCGGCCGAGCAGGCCGTGGCCTATGGTCTGGTTGACGGCATCCTGAGCCAGCGCGGCTGAGCAGGGTATCCCGTCCTGTTGTAAACTCAACAGGACGATCCATCCTCTATTGATAAAACGAGGTCGCTGAATGACAGAGAAACGCAAGGGTGAGGGCGACAAGCTGCTTTATTGCTCTTTCTGCGGCAAAAGCCAGCATGAAGTGCGTAAGCTGATCGCTGGCCCTTCCGTCTACGTATGTGATGAGTGTGTCGAGCTGTGCAACGACATCATCCGCGAGGAGATCCGCGAGATCTCTCCCAAGCGCGATGGTAGCGAGCTGCCGACCCCTCATGAAATCCGCGCCCATCTGGACGACTACGTGATCGGGCAGGAGTACGCCAAGAAGGTGCTGGCAGTTGCCGTCTACAACCACTACAAGCGTCTGCGCAGCGGCAGCGAGTCCGGTGGTGTGGAGCTTGGCAAGTCCAACATCCTGCTGATTGGCCCGACCGGCAGCGGCAAGACCCTGCTGGCCGAGACGCTCGCCCGTCTGCTGGATGTGCCCTTCACCATGGCCGATGCCACCACCCTGACCGAAGCCGGTTATGTGGGCGAGGACGTGGAGAACATCATCCAGAAGTTGCTGCAAAAGTGCGACTACGACGTGGAGAAGGCCCAGCGCGGCATCGTCTACATCGACGAGATCGACAAGATCTCTCGCAAGTCGGACAACCCTTCCATCACCCGCGATGTCTCCGGGGAAGGGGTGCAGCAGGCACTGCTGAAGCTGATCGAGGGCACCATCGCCTCAGTGCCGCCGCAAGGGGGCCGCAAGCATCCGCAGCAGGAGTTCCTGCAGGTTGATACCTCCAAGATCCTCTTCATCTGTGGCGGTGCCTTCGCCGGTCTGGACAAGGTGATCGAGCAGCGTTCCGTCAAGGGGACCGGCATAGGCTTTGGCGCTGACGTCAAATCCAAGAATGCCAAGGCGACCCTGAGCGAGAACTTTGCCAAGGTGGAGCCGGAAGATCTGATCAAATACGGTCTGATCCCCGAGTTCATCGGTCGTCTGCCGGTAGTGGCAACCCTCACCGAGCTGGACGAGGCTGCCCTCATCCAGATCCTGAAAGAGCCGAAGAACGCGCTGACCAAACAGTACGCCGCGTTGTTTGCCCTGGAAGAGGTGGAGCTGGAGTTCCGCGACGACGCCCTGAACGCTATCGCCCGCAAGGCGATGGAGCGCAAGACAGGTGCTCGTGGTCTGAGATCCATAGTCGAAGCCGTGTTGCTCGACACCATGTATGACCTGCCCTCCCTGGAAGGGGTCAGCAAGGTGGTGATCGACGAGACGGTGATCAAGGGGGACTCCGCGCCCCTGATGATCTACGACAATCCCGAGACACAGGCCGCAGCGTCAGAGTAACTGACTGATTTTTAATCACATAAAGGGGCATTTTGCCCCTTTCATGCTTTTTACGGCCAAGGCGATTGAATCTCATCTTTGCGCCCCCATATACTCAGCCACGTGCTTTGCCAACGGTATAACAAGCCGAGAGGACATATATGAACCTAGAGCGTTCAGAACGCATCGAGATTCCCGTCCTGCCTCTTCGTGACGTGGTGGTTTACCCCCACATGGTCATTCCACTCTTTGTGGGGCGGGAAAAATCCATTCGCTGTCTGGAAGCGGCCATGGAGCAGGACAAGAAAGTCCTGCTGGTGGCCCAGAAGGATGCGTCAACTGACGAGCCGACGGTGGAGGAGATCTTCTCCGTCGGGACAGTGGCCAACATTTTGCAGATGCTCAAGCTGCCTGACGGCACCGTCAAGGTGCTGGTGGAAGGGGGCCAGCGTGCCCGTCTTGAGCGGATGATCGATGACAAGGACTTCTTCGTCGGTGAGGCGCAGTACATAGCGTCTGCCCCCATCGAGGAGAAGGATCAGGATGTGCTGGTGCGCTCCGCCATCGGCCAGTTTGAAGGCTACATCAAGCTCAACAAGAAGATCCCGCCCGAGGTGCTGACCTCGATCTCGGCGATCGACGATGCGGCGCGCCTGGCTGACACCATGGCTGCCCACATGCCGCTCAAGCTCGAAGACAAGCAGAAGGTGCTGGAAATCGCCTCTGTGTCCGAGCGCATCGAGTTTCTGATGGCCATGATGGAGTCGGAGATCGACCTCTTGCAGGTCGAGAAGCGCATCCGCTCCCGGGTCAAGAAGCAGATGGAGAAGAGCCAGCGGGAGTATTACCTCAACGAGCAGATGAAGGCCATCCAGAAAGAGCTGGGTGAGCTGGAAGACAGCCCGGACGAATTCGAAGCCCTCAATCGCAAGATTGACGAGGCGGGGATGCCGGACGATGCCCGTGAGAAGGCCCTGGCCGAGCTTGCCAAGCTGAAGATGATGTCCCCCATGTCCGCCGAAGCCACAGTAGTGCGCAGCTATGTGGACTGGATGGTGCAGGTGCCGTGGAAGGCCCGCTCCAAGGTCAAGAAAGATCTCGCCAAGGCACAAGAGGTGCTGGATTCGGATCACTATGGCCTGGACAAGGTCAAGGATCGCATCCTCGAGTACCTGGCGGTACAGGCACGGGTGAACAAGCTCAAGGGCCCCATCCTCTGTCTGGTCGGGCCTCCCGGTGTGGGCAAGACCTCGCTGGGTCAGTCCATCGCCAAGGCGACCGGTCGCAAGTACGTGCGCATGGCGCTCGGTGGCGTGCGTGACGAGGCTGAGATCCGCGGTCACCGCCGCACCTATATCGGCTCCATGCCCGGCAAGCTCATCCAGAAGATGGCGAAAGTCGGCGTGAAGAACCCGCTGTTCCTGCTCGACGAAATCGACAAGATGAGCTCGGACATGCGTGGCGATCCCGCTTCTGCCTTGCTGGAAGTGCTGGATCCCGAACAGAACAGCAGTTTCAACGATCACTATCTGGAAGTGGATTATGACCTGTCGGACGTGATGTTCGTGGCCACCTCCAACTCCATGAACATCCCGGGTCCGCTGCTGGACCGGATGGAAGTGATCCGTCTGTCCGGTTACACCGAGGACGAGAAGCTCAACATCGCCAAGCAGCATCTGCTGGCCAAGCAGATCCAGCGCAACGGTCTGAAAGAGTCCGAGATCACCATCGAGGATTCTGCTCTGGTCGGCGTCATCCGCTACTACACCCGCGAGGCGGGGGTGCGTAGCCTGGAGCGCGAGATCTCCAAGATCTGTCGCAAGGCGGTCAAACGCATCCTGCTGGACAAGAGCATCAAGCATGTTCAGGTCAATCAGGAGAACCTCAAGGAGTTCCTCGGGGTACAGCGTTTCGATTACGGCAAGGCCACCGATCAGAACCAGGTAGGCCAGGTGTGCGGGTTGGCGTGGACCGAAGTGGGGGGCGATCTGCTCACCATCGAGACCACCAACGTGCCGGGCAAGGGCAAGCTCACTTACACCGGTTCACTCGGTGATGTGATGCAGGAGTCCATCCAGGCCGCCATGACGGTGGTGCGGGCCCGTGCCGAGAAGCTGCGCATCAACGCCGACTTCTACGAGAAGCGCGACATCCACGTGCACGTGCCGGAAGGGGCGACCCCGAAAGATGGCCCGAGCGCCGGTATCGCCATGTGTACCGCCCTGGTCTCGAGCCTCACCGGCAACCCGGTGCGTGCCGACGTTGCCATGACGGGGGAGATCACCCTGCGCGGCGAAGTGCTGCCCATCGGGGGTCTCAAGGAGAAACTGCTGGCGGCTCACCGTGGCGGCATCAAGCGGGTGCTTATCCCGAAAGAGAACGAACGAGATCTCGAGGAGATCCCGGACAATGTCAAACAAGACCTTGAAATTTATCCGGTTCGCTGGATTGATGAGGTGCTTGCACTGGCGTTGCAGGACAATCCGCAGGGTTTCGAACGCGTTTCTGTCGTGTAAATGTTGATGCGCCGCAAATTTGGCGCATTCGGGGGGTGGTTAAGGCTTGCATGCGCCGGATAACGGAAGTAGCCTTGACCACCGATCGGGTACTCATGATGAGTCGCAATGCGTGATGTGGCGCGGGTTTGCGCCAGATTGTCACTTGCAACTGATCAGGAGGCTTGTTATAAAACCTCCACTTGTTGTGGCCAGGGAAATCAGTGCCGCAGCGATGTTCGATAAAAGGGGAATATAAGAGTGAATAAATCTCAACTGATTGACAAGATTGCAGACGGTGCTGATATCTCCAAAGCTGCCGCTGGCCGTGCGCTGGATGCTTTCATTGACGCCGTAGGTGAAGCCCTGAAAGAGGGTGACCAGGTTGCTCTGGTTGGCTTCGGTACTTTCGCCGTTCGCGAGCGTGCCGCTCGTTCTGGCCGTAACCCGCAAACTGGTGCGACCATCGAAATCGCTGCCGGTAAAGTTCCTGCCTTCAAAGCCGGCAAGGCCCTGAAAGACGCGGTCAACTAAGCCGGGCGCTGATTCTCATCGGCTCCGACCTTGGTCGCTGACCAGACAAGTGAGAGGGCTCTCCCTCATACTGATTGACCAAGGCGCATCGCAATCGGTGCGCCTTTTCATTATTCATGCCCATCGAGTTCGGGAGCATAAGTACAAACATGATGTTGGATAAACTACGCGAAGGGGCGCAGGGCAAGGTAGCCAAGGTTATCTTGGGCCTGATCATCCTCTCCTTTGCCTTGGCCGGTGTAGGCAGCTACCTCAATGGCCCGGCACGTACCGCCCCCGCTACCGTCAACGGCAATGACATCAGTGCCCCCGCACTGGAGAATGCCTATCGCAACGAGCGGGCCCGCATGGAATCCCAAATGGGTGAGGCCTTCAACCAGCTGGCCGCCAACCCCGACTACATGAAACAGTTCCGCCGCGGCGTGCTGGACAGGCTGATCGATCAGGCGCTGATCGATGACAAGGCCCGTCAGCTCGGCCTGCGGGTCAGTGACGAGCAGATCAAGCAGGCCATCGTGGAGATGCCGGAGTTTGCTGAGGACGGCAAGTTCAACAACGATCGTTACCTGCAGCTGATCCGTCGCGCCGGCATGACCCCCGAGATGTTCCGTGATTCCCTGCGCCAGGACATGGTGCGCCAGCAACTGATGGGCGCCCTGCTCGGCTCCGAGTTCGCCCTCAAGGGCGAGGCCGAGCAGCTCGACAAGCTCTACAACCAGACCCGGGACCTGCGTCTGGTGCGCCTGGCTGCCTCCGCCTACATGGGTGAGGTCGAGGTGAGCGACGCCGAGGTGGATCAGTTCTACAAGGCCAATAGCGGCCGCTTCATGAACGACGAGAAGGTCAAGGTCGACTACCTGTTGCTCGATGCCGCCAACCTTGGCAAGAACATCAAGGTGACCGAGCAGGATGCTCAGGATTACTACGATCAGCACCAGGACCTGTTCCAGCGTGCCGAGCGTCGCCAGGTGGCACACATCCTGATCCCCTTTGGCAAGGATGAGAAGGCGGCCCAGAAGCAGGCCGACGAGCTGCTGGCCAAGGTCAAGGGCGGTGACGATTTCGCTACCCTGGCCAAAGCCAACTCCAGCGATACCTTCTCCGCTAAGAAGGGCGGCGAACTGGACTGGTTCGAGAAAGGGGTGATGGATCCGGCCTTCGAGCAGGCTGCCTTTGCGCTGGCCAAGGCGGGGGATCTCTCCGCCGTGGTGAAGAGCCCGTTCGGTTTCCACATCATCAAGCTGCTGGCCGTCGAGCCTGCCAAGACCAAGCCGTTCGTGGATGTGATGAGCGAAACCATCACCCGTCTGCAAGCGGACAAGGCCAAGGAGCTGTTCTTCGCCGAGCAGCAGAAGATGGCCGACAGCAGCTTCGAGAACCCGGATTCGCTGGACTTGACCGCCGAAGCCATGGGTATGAAGGTGGTCTCGTCTGATTACTTCAGCCAGGCCGATGCCCAGGCGCCCCTCAATGATCCCAAGGTGCTGGCGGTGGCGTTCTCCGAACAGCTGCGCGATGACAACACCAACTCGGACGTGATCGAGCTCGCCGATGGCAAGGCGCTGGTGCTGCACATCATGGGTCACCAGCCCAAGGCGGCCAAGCCGCTGGCGGAGGTGAAAGACCAGGTGATTGCGGCCATCAAGCATGAGAAGGCCAGCGAAGTAGCCCGTGGCAAGGCCCAGGGCCTGCTCGACAAGCTGCACGCCGGCGAGGACATCCAGGCCGATCTGACCGCCCTCGGGCTGAAGGTGGAGAGCCACAAGGGGGTCTCCCGCTTCGCCCAGGAGATGGATCAGAACCTGCTGGCCCAGGCGTTCCGCATGCCCCATCCGAAGGATGGCAAGCCGAGCGTCGAGCTGGTGGCCGAAGCCAATGGCGATCGCGTGGTGGTGGCGCTGGACAAGGTCAATGTGACCAAGGAGCCGTCCCAGATGGTGAGCCTGCTGCAAGGCCAGCTCGGTCAGGGCAAGGCCCAGGCCGACTACAAGTCGCTGATCGACGAGCTGCGCAAAGCGGCCAAGATTGAGTACTTCACCGACGTGGAGGCGACCGTCGAGTAATCGACCCTCGCCCTCAACTGAAAACGGCTCCTTGATGGAGCCGTTTTTTTATGTCCCGCACACGTGCCTGCTCGGCAAGCGCGGGCGGGCTGAAGAGGGAAGGGGACAGGCACGGGCTTGTGCTGCCTATGCTGGCAGGGGATAAGCCGGATAGGGCATAACAGCGGCCCCCATCCTCAGCCCTTCTCTCGCAGTGGGAGCCGCTCGCAGAGGGGGCAAAGAGGCATAAAAAAACCGGCGCCACTGGCGCCGGTTTCATGATGGAAGACCCGGGGGGTTACACCACGCCCTGACTGCGCAGGTAATCCTCGTAGGTACCGCCGAAGTCGCGGATACCGTTCTCGGTCAGTTCCATGATGCGGGTCGCCAGGGACGACACGAACTCACGGTCGTGAGAGACGAAGATCAGGGTCCCTTGGTACATCTCCAGCGCCAGGTTCAAGGATTCGATGGATTCCATGTCCAGGTGGTTGGTCGGCTCATCCATGATCAGGATGTTGGGACGCTGCATCATCAGCTTGCCGAACAGCATGCGACCCTGTTCGCCACCGGAGAGCACCTTGACCGGCTTCTTGATGTCGTCCTGGGTGAACAGCAGACGACCCAGCACAGAGCGTACCGCCTGCTCGTCTTCGTTGGCCTGTTTCCACTGGGCCATCCAGTCGAACACGTTGAGATCGGTGTCGAAATCGTCGGCGTGATCCTGGGCGTAGTAGCCGATCTGGGCGTTCTCGGACCACTTGATGGTGCCGCTGTCCGGTGCCAGCTCGCCCATGAGGGTCTTGATCAGGGTGGATTTACCTATGCCGTTGGTACCCAGGATGGCGACCTTCTCGCCCACTTCCAGCATCATGCTGAGGCCCTTGAACAGCGGCGCCTCACCATAACCCTTGGACACCCCTTCCACTTCCAGGATGTTGCGGTACAGCTTCTTGTCCTGCTCGAAGCGGATGAAGGGGTTCTGACGGCTGGAGACCTTCACCTCCTCAATCTTGATCTTGTCGATCTGCTTGAGGCGGGAGGTGGCCTGGCTCGACTTGGAGGCGTTGGCACTGAATCGGGAGACGAAGGATTGCAGGTCGGCAATCTGGGCCTTCTTCTTGGCGTTGTCGGAGATCAGACGCTCGCGGGCCTGGGTGGCCGCCGTCATGTACTCGTCGTAGTTGCCCGGGTAGACGCGCAGCTCGCCGTAGTCCAGATCCGCCATGTGGGTACAGACGGAGTTCAGGAAGTGACGGTCGTGAGAGATGATGATCATGGTGCTTTCACGATCGTTGAGCACCTGCTCCAGCCAGCGAATGGTGTTGATGTCCAGGTTGTTGGTCGGTTCGTCCAGCAGCAGGATGTCAGGGTTGGAGAACAGCGCCTGTGCCAGCAGCACCCGCAGTTTCCAGCCCGGAGCCACTTCGCTCATGGGGCCGTTGTGCAGCTCGATGGGGATGCCTGCACCCAGCAGCAGCTCGCCGGCGCGGGCCTCGGCGGTGTAACCGTCATACTCGGCGACCAGGCCTTCCAGCTCGGCGGCCTTCATGTAGTCGTCGTCGGTCGCTTCGAGGTTGGCATAGATGGCATCGCGCTCGGCGATGGCGGCCCACAGCTCGCTATGGCCCATCATGACCACGTCCAGCACGCGCATCTCTTCGTAGGCGAACTGATCCTGGCGCAACTTACCGATGCGCTCGTTGACGTCCAGGCTCACATTACCGCCAGTGGGCTCCAGATCGCCGCCGAGGATCTTCATGAAGGTGGACTTGCCACAGCCGTTTGCGCCTATGAGGCCGTAGCGGTTGCCGCCGCCAAACTTGACGCTGATGTTCTCAAACAGCGGCTTGGCGCCGAACTGCATGGTGATGTTGTTGCTGCTTAACATATGATTGTAAAAAAATCCTTAATTATCAGTGCGCTATGTCACTGGTTGAAAATTCTGGGGCGCTATTGGGGCAAATGCCCATTCTTTTGCATTGCACTCCAGATCAAGTCGGCCTCACTGCGGCTGGCGGATTCAATCCATTTTCCATAGACCTCTTGCAACATCCTTGCGGAGTTGTGGCCCATCTGTTCAGCTATGAACGCAAGATTTCCGTGAGCAGTAATATTCCAACTGGCAAAGGTATGCCTAAGTTGGTAGGCGCGACGATATCGAACCCCAGACTTTTTGATTGCTGCTTGCCATGGTGCCACCAGGAAAACACCGGAGTAAAAAGGTGGCCTGCCCGGCACAACTCTGGTTGGTCGGAAGACTGGGCGCAATGTTTGGCGCACGATCATGCCACCTGGTAGGTGCATGTCAATCTTTGCATCCGAAAGTGCCCCAGTTATCTTAAATTGTTCCTGTAACGCGGCCAGAGCCGGGGGCATCAGATGCACAATCCGAGTGCGATTAGTCTTTGGCAGTTTGAACTGCATCTTCTGTTGAGTGATGTTGCGCCGGATGTGGAGCTCCCGCCGCTCCATATCGACATCCTCCCAACTGAGGGCGCGTAGCTCACCGGGGCGGATCCCGGTATAGGCCAATACCAACAAGATGTTCTTGAACTGCTTGTTGGAAGTTACCTCCAGCAACTTTTGAAACTCCCAGTGTTCAAAAGGATCTGCGCTCTTTCCTGTACTTAACTTTGCTGCATTGACGCGTACATCAAACTCTCTATCGATAAGTTCATTTCTGGCTGCCCAGTTCAGTAAGTTCCCAACATGTCCCATGTAGGTCTTGACTGATCTTGGTTTGCAATCGCTGAACAAGTCGTTGCGTAGCCTTTCGATATGCATGGGCAGTAGGTCAGAAATCGGCATGTCCTGGCCCAGGAACAAGGTCATTCTGCGAAAGGCGCTAAGGTATGAGCGCTTGGTGGAGATGCCCACTGTCGGGCCTACGCTCTCCATAAATGTTGAGACGGCCTGGGCCAGGGTCATGTTGGGAGTAGTTTTAATACCTAAGCGCACCAGAGCCTTGGAATTGGGGAAGTGTTTGGCATAGTCAAAATTGCCCAGGGCGATCTCGTGTTTTATCGCAGCAAGTTTGTTTGCTGCGAATTTGATGTTGGCTTTGCTTAGAGGGATGTCGAGGACTTCGCGACAGCGGTTTCCTTTGTAGCTGAAGCAGAGCCGCAATTTGTTACCGTGTACCTCTAACCCCGTCTGTCCTGCAACCAGGGTGGAGAGGTTGTCTATTGCGTTGACTCTACCCACTTGTCGTACTCCTCAATGCTGTAACGAACCTGTCCATCTGGGCCATATTTCCAGATCACTCCTTCCGGCCATTCTCCTTTGAGGCGTCGTCCCTCGGCTGCCTTCTCTGTCATGCCTGTGAGCGCTTCAAAAAGGCGTGGCCTTACCCATCTGGCGCAGGGGTAGATGTAATTTCGTTGCATGTGGTCCTCGCGGTTAATAGTGACTCGAGCCGGTGACGCCCGAGCTTGTTGTAGTAGAAGGTTTGAACTTGCTTGCGGGAGTTTGCTGCCTGGTCAAGGCGGTACTCTCCCAGTTCGGTGGTTTTCAGTTTGTGCTGGTTGGCCAGCCGGCCAATGGCTTGGGCGCTGACCCCCAGCTCCTTACCCAGTGCAGTTGCACTCCAGAGCTGGCCGGTAACCCGGGGCGCTTCGATAGGCAGATCGAAGTGCGCCAGGATGCGGCCTATCTCGGCGAGCTTTGCCGATCGAGAAAGGGTGGGGGAGCGCACGGTGCTGACCAGGTCGTTGAGTAGTTGGCTATCCTGGTCGATGGTCAGTTGAAGTTGTTGCATGGCGTGGCCCTCCTGTCCTTGAGGATGGGGCGCCGACTTTAATGAAGGAAGAGCCGTGATTCCTTGCTACCTAAGTTATGGGAACACTATTGGTTTGCCGGTTATGCCCGCCAGCCGCGGTACCCGATAAAACCTGGCGCCAGCACCTGCCGGAACGGCAGAGCGGGGAGGTGAGCTATCAAGGTCTTGAGTTGGGGGTTGTCGGGTTCGCTGTCGATGGTGACCCGGGCGCCCGGGTTGATGCGGAGGTATCTGGCACGGGTTTCTTCAGCTTCGGTGCGGGTCAGGCCGGGCTGGATGATAGGCTCGCGGAATCGCACGGCTCACCTCCTTGGCGTGGCGGGATCTGGAAGGAGTCACCCGTCCACGGCACTTCGCCAGCGATCCGCTTGAGCAGTACGGCTGCGTCATGCGCCGGGTCGTCGCTGAACCCGTTGGCGATGGACTGCAGCACCGCAGTGAGCTCGAACTCATGGCCTTCGGTGATGGTGCGGCCTTTCACCTGGCCAGCCAGCAGGGTGTCGATGCGCTCCAGCAGTAATGCAGCTTCCGCCCCGCAGCCTTCGTCATGGTCAAAGCGACTCCAGCGACGGACCTGATCAACATTGGTTCTGGCCTCGAGCAGCAGGTCGGTGAGCAGCTTGAAGCGATCGGCCATGGACACCATGCCATCAGCTAGGGCCTGCTCGCGCTTGTGGTGATTCGCCAGCAGCTCCAGCCTCGATCGCAGCGGGTGCTTGTCAGGCAAGATGCCGGATCTGATGGCGTTGTTGATTGCTATCCCGGTGCTGTTGCGTTCTTCCAGCAGTGCATAGACCTTGGCCTGCAGTTGCTCAACTTCAGAAAATGTGACATATGCCCCCTCTTTGCGTTCTTCCATGACCGGCCCTGTGGCGGTCAGCTCAAGATCGTATCGCTTCATAGTGGTGCCTCCTCGCCACCCAAGGCGGCAAAGAGGGCGGGGATGAACTGGGAGAGTTCGGCGGTCACCAGGGTGAAGTCGGCATCCAGGCGGGCGGCGGGATCCTCGCTGGTGACGTCGTCGTTCTGCTCGCGCATGTCCTCGCTGAATTTGAGGCGCTTGATGGAGAGGTCGTCGCCCAGCACAAAGCTAAGGCGCTCACCCCATTTCAGGGCCAGCTTGGTGACCAGCTTGTCGTTGGCGAGGTGGTTTTTCACCTCGTCGGTCATCAGATCCTGCTGCTTGAAGCGGGCGATCCCGCCGTGCTCCATGGCGCTGCGCAGTTCGGATTCATCCTCCAGCGTGAAGGCGGCGGGCAGGCTGCCCTTCTGAAGCCACTCGGTCATGGTGATCTCGGAAGGGTTCTTGAGCGCCACCGGCACCACCGGCAGACTACCGATGGACTTGCGCAGCAGGGCCAGCACATCGTCTGCCTTCTTGGCGGAGGAGGCATCGACCATCAGAAGGCCGTCTGCCGGGTTGATCCAGGCGAAGGTGTTGGCGGTACGGCTGAATGCACGGGGCAGCAGGGAGTGCAGCAGCTCCTCTTTCAAGGCCTCCTTCTCTTTCTTCTTGAGGGCGCGACCCTGCTCCATCTCGATCGCCTCGATCTTCTCGGCCAGGGCTTCCTTGACGACGGATGGCGGCAGGATCTTGTCCTCCTTACGGGCGCAGATGAGGATCTGGCCGGCGGCGGCATGGGTCAGGGTGCTGCCGAATTTGCCGAGTGGGCGGGTCCAGCCGAAGCGGGAAATATCCTGGCTGCCGCAGGGGGTGAAGGCGCACGCCTCCAGTTGGGTTTCCAGCTGTTCGGCGGTCAACTCGAACGGGCGGGTGAAGCGGTAAACTTGAAGGTTTTTAAACCACATGGTCTGGGTCCTGTTGTTGGTCGGTTAGTTGCGGGCTTTCTTGGCCTGCAGGTCGTGGATCTTCTTGGCTGCGGCCTCGGCGGTTTGCCGGTCGCAGGTGATGCCGCCGGGCAGGACGAACTTGCCGGGCTGCTTGGGATCGGGCATGACGACGCCCAACCCGATGACTACTGCGCCGCAGTAGGGGTTTTCCGTGGCTTTCATGGGGGTCCTCGACTTATCCACCGTTTCTGTGTGGCGGGCGGTGGATTGGCTGGGGGTATCAGGCCGCGCGCTTAGAGCCAATGCCGCGCACAAAGGGGATGCGAGGGGATGCACCCACCTTCATGGTGGGGAAAGCAATCAGGGCGCAACCGAAGTTGGCTCCGCTCTTTCTGGTCGCGCCATCGCGCTCGTAGAACTGATAACGGCCATCCGGCTCGTAGATGATCACATCCTCGGCCAGCAAGCGGCGCCACCACGTCGTCAGCGGCTCGTATGGCAGCAGCATCATCCCGGGCCTGCCATTGGCTTGCTGCTGGCGGGCCTGGGTGATGAACTCAGGTTTCAGGTCGAACGGCGGGTTACACCACCAGTGCTCTGGCCAGTCAAGGTTGAGGCTGTCGATGCCGATACAGACCGTGCCAGCCTGCTCGGCCTCACGAATCTGGGCTCGTACATCTTCCCGGGTGCGGTAGTCCAGCAACTTATCAAGCAGCAGGTGGCTGGTGAAGTAGCGGCTGCACTTGGCAGTGAGTGGTTCGGCGGCAACATCGCACTCGAAACGCCGACCATAGAGTGCTTGGGCATCTGCGAAGCACTCCCATGTTGTGGCCCAAAAGTTCTTGTCGCTGGCCGGTGTGCCGCTATCAATCAGGATCGCCATCAGCGCACCTCCTTGGGGTCGATGCCAAGTTGGCTGGCCAGCTGGCGGCGCTCTATCTCGTCGCGTTTTCGCTGGCGTTGTTGGAGTAGCGGTTTCGTCTTGCGGTCTTGCACCATGCCGCGGTGGCGGTAGAGGCTCATGCCGCCTCCTTGTGCTGTTCAGGCAGCTGACTGGCTGCGAACTGCTCCTCCCACAGCTTCACCTTGAGCTCGCAGGCGTAGACGATCTGGCCGACCAGCTTCTCGCCGATACCCTTCACCTTGTCCAGCTTGTTCCCCTGGTGGCTCATCACCTTGTAGAGGGTGTCGATCCCGGCCTCCTCCAGCGGCTTGATGGTGCGCGGCGGCAGGCCGCATTCATGGATGCTGACCGTCTTGGCCCATTCGGTGCGCGGCTGCAGGTGGGGGTGGCTCTGCTCCAGGGCCTCCTGCATGAAGGCGAAGATGTCCCGGGTCATGTCGTCCGGGGCCCCGGCACCGTAGGGCGTCGGGTAGATGGGATTCATCCACTGGCTCAGCATGACCGAGCATCCGGAGCCATCAGATTTCATGGCGTGCAGCTTCCAATTGAGGTCGTTGATGAGGTAGGGGAGGTTGGATTTCAGGCCGTGATCCACCAGGTAGACGTTCCAGAGCGTGCCATCCTCACCCTTGTAGGTGTTGGCGAGGTGCTTGTGCCAGACCAGTTTGGCGGCACGGGCGCTCTCCAGCTCCATGATGACGGTGTGACGGCGCTCCATCTCGCGATCCTGCTCGTTGATGGCGCCCAGCAGTTCCTGGACGCGACGCTCCAGCTTCAACACTTCAGCGCGGTAGGCGGCCTCGTTGCTCTTGTGCTTGGCGATGGCGGTGCGCTGCTCCTCCAGCAGCTCGTTCTTCTCCTTGATGCGGCGTTTCATGCCGGCCGGGTCCATGGCGTTGAGGTCGGCCAGCTGGCGCTCGAGTTGGCGGGAGCTGTACTGCATGGCGCTGTATTTGGTCTGGACGTCGTTCAGGGTGCGCTGCAGCTTGTAGAGCTCTACGTCCTTGGCTTCCAACTCAGCGTCGCCTTCTTGTCGTGCGGCAGCGATGCGCTGCTCTGCTTCGGCTACTTGCTGACGTAGGTCGCTGACCAGGGCCGCCTGGGTGAGCAGTTCGCCATCCCGGCCTTCCAGCTCGCCGATCAGGGTGTTGAACTCGTCGATGTGGGCGTTGGCGGCCTCGCTGATCATGGTCAGGTTGGCGGTGAGCAGGCTTTCGAAGCTGCCAATGGCGGCCTTGGCCGGGCCATCCGGCATCAGCAGGATGTTGCGGATCTGGCTGGTGAGGGTGTTCAGGGCGAGACTGGTCGCCTCGCTGGGGTTTAGCGTGGTCATGGTTGGTCCTCGGAAATTGAAAGCCCCGTTGGTGGTGGGGCTTGATTTGGTCGTTTACGCTGCTTTCCTGGTCGTGAGGCCAAGGCGATCAACGTTTTTCTGGTAAATGGCTGATGCGGACTTCTTCTGCTCATTTGTGAGGCGGGGTCCTAGCGCACTGACCTCGCTGACCAGGGTTTTCATTTCTGAACCAGACTGGGCGTGATCCATTTTGAACAGGATCTCGGCGAGCTGGTCTTCTGCTTCGAAGTCCTTCGGGTCGCTGTGTTCATCAGCATTCAGGACGGCCTCAACAACTGGATCACTTCCCGCGGCGACAACTTGAGCCTCCCCTTCGATCACCTGACCACCTTGTTGTTGGGCACGCCGTTCCGCAGCCTTCCGTGCGAGCTCTGCTTTTGCGTCGGAGCCATCTTGCGGGTTGTTACTTGGAGGCGTTACATCGATCTCCTCCAACTCATCGACTGAGTAAACCCCCAGGATCACGTCTGGGGTGTAGAGCCTTGCCCAGCGCTTGACTCCCAGATAGGCAAGCTGCTGCTTAGGGTCATCAGCCCAAAGGGTGGAGTTTCGGGTGCGAGCCTGCTGGAGCAACAGGGTCACCTCACGAGCTTGACCGCTGGAAAGGTGCGCAATGACTTTGACACCGCAGCCGGACTCATCAGCAAAGGTCCAATCTGGTACTCGATACTCGACGGGCTTCCCATCTTTCTCTTTTCGGATCACCTTGAATTTGCCGATCACACGTTCCCATGGCCCAAAGAACTCGTAGTCAAAGCGCCCCTTAATCGCACCGGAGTTGACCACCACGGCGTTGACCAACTGGGCTTCATAACCGAGCGTGCCATTGACTAGGTGGGTCTTCTGCGCCACGGGGAAGGGGTTCATCCCCCATTGGATTGCCTGCAGGCAGATTGCGAAGCAGTCAGCTTGGTTACCTCGCAGGTGCTGGGGAACGGTTGTCTTACCGCTGGCCATCATTGAGGCCATTTTGTCGATACTAGCCATGAAATCGACGTTCATCATCAGGCTAAGCATGTTGGCTTGCCCACGTTCATTGGCCAACACGGGGTTGGCTTCTTGGGTTGCTACTTGGTTATTCATCATGCTGCCTCGCTACCGAAGAGGTTGTCAGGAAGGGCATCAAGCGGCCGCTCAACGTCAGTGACTTGTGTGAGCGTGATACCACTCTCGTCTTCATTGAGGGTGTTGCGTTCGGCGTTGGCCTGGAACGAGGGGACGACAATCTCACCCATGCCATCGTGACCCGGCCAGTAGTTGTCTTGGCTCCAACGGACCACGTTACGCACTGCCATGTTGCGCAACTCCAGCGCACGGCGCTGGTCGTCCTGACCGTAGTAGTAGACGCCTACCAGAATGGGCTTGAACACATCGCGGCCCAGGGGACCATCTTTCTCAACGGCGATGAAAACGAAGCTGGGCTTGTGGCCAGTCAGGGTTTCATAGCCATCGGAGTAGTGGGCATCCTGCACGTGATAGTTGTGGGAGCTACCATCTCGGGCGAACCCGCTGGGGCTGGCGTTGCGCACGAACTTGAGGTCAACCAGAACGTGATCGGGACGCATCCAGTCTGGGCGGCACTTGAGTAGGGCTTTGGTTTCGGAGTGATGCCAGTAGAGACTGGACTCTGCAACTCCTTCATCCAGCAGCACAGCAGCTTCGGGATGAGCCAAGACGGCCTCTCGATAGCGGAGGGCGTGCTGATACTCGTTGGCCGTCAACACCTCGCGTCCGCCGGCCTCTTGCATGAATTGCTCTTTGAGCTCATCGAGGAACACAGCATCAGGGTTGAAAGTTCGGATACGCTCGGCCATTTCAGCCTTGGTGCCATTCAAGGGGAGTGGGCTAGGCAGGGCATTGATATGTGCTGCCTGCTCCGCCTGCTGGATGCCCAGCAGGGCGTAGTTCTCGAGCACTGCTTGATAACCGCCAGACGTTTTGATGGGTTTTGGCAGGCTGTCGTTGTAAGCCTTGATACAGGCTTTGAGCGCTGCGCCAGTGCGCTTGTCATCTTCGCCCAGGGTCTGGAATGCTTCTGGCAGCAGCTCATAGGCCGCCTCGTGCTCACCCACTCCTTTTCCTGCATCAATGGGCTTTGGCAGCTTGCTGTTGTGTTCCTCGATAGCCTGGACCAGTTCCTCGATGGCAGGTTTCTGCTCGAGGCTCTCGTTGTATTCCTGAATGACGGCCTTCATCTGTTCGGCTCCAGCCAGGGCATGAGCAGGCCACTCAGGCTCAACGATGAACTCGCTGTTGAAGTCATCGAACTCAAGCACGATCTTATGCAGGATCTTGCCCTCACGCAGGGCTGCAGTTTGCTTCTGGTCGTTGCCTTCAACCTGGTAATAGTGGTAGTGCTGGCCAGACACCAAAGCCCAATCTATGCCGCTCTTGGATAATCCAGGCCCACCGTGGTAGGCATCGCCGGGGATTCCGGGGTAAATGCCAGGGCCTGCCGGCTCGAACTTGGTGACAACGGCCTCGGCGATCAGGGTTTTCTGGTTGGAGTTTTCCATGGTTGGTCCTCGTTTGTTAAATAGTGTGTCCATGGCAGCCAGCGCCTTATCCAGAGCGATTGCTTTGGCGTGGTCCATGCGCGCCTTGGATTCGGTGATGATGCGAAATTGACGCAGGTTGATGATGTGAAGCGGAGTGGGTGGGCCAACGAGCTCCGGTTCTGGGGCGTTGCTTGTTACTGCTTGTTCAGGCTCAGGCCCTCGCTCGGAATAACGGTGTTCGATGCCTAGGTGCATTGCTAAGGCTCCCTTTAAGCCGCAGCTGCTGGCTCCGCTTTCTGGCCAGTCATCAGCCAAGCGAAGTGGGCGGAAAGCTCGGGGTGCTGCGCTATCAACAGCAGGGTGCCGCCGCTGATTTCCCGGTAGTTCAGCTCGTAGTTTTTGAGCGTGGTGGGTGGAATGCCCAACATGTCGGCGAACTTCGGCCGGCTGAGGCCTAGGTGTTCACGCAACTGGCGCAGGCGCTTGCGGCAAGCATCATTGAGCGGGGGGATGGTCAGGTTGCTTTGGTCGGTACGCTTTTTCATGGTCTGGGTCCTGTGGTGGTTATCCGAAGGCGGCCACGGCTACACCAGAGCCACCTTCGGATACCGGCTCGCAAGCCGGCACCCTGTCACCTTCCTGCCCCACATTCCGGATTGAACGGGTTAGCGGGGATCTGCCGGGCCAGCAGATTGCGTGCGGTGACGGCCCAATCCAGGTTGTTAAAGAGCATGCTCAGCCGAATTTGGCGTGAGCGAAGCCAAAGCATCCTTGCGGTGCTTGAGAAAGAGGCTTTGGCTACGGCGCTATGAGGGAAGCGCCAGACCCGGATTCAGTGAGTGAGGCCTATGTGTAGGCAGCACCTGGGATGGGGTATTGCTGTTCAAGTTCATTTTCTTTGGGATCAACGTTGCAAAGCTCGCCTTCCCAAGATGCAATTTTTTCCAGACGGTTTAGTAATGTTGGCCTGATCTCATTTAGGTCTGATGCGCCTTCGATTTTGTGTATAACCGCATTCAGACCCATGAATACACGCTGTTTGGGAGTGTAAAACACGATGAAAGAACGTCCTTCAGTTGGCCCTGGTGACTGGATCACTGTCATGCCTGGCTCGATCGATTGTGTTGTTTGCTCTGTCTTTGCCACCGGAACGTCCCCCTATGATTGTGAAGTCGTAAAGAACCCTAAAAAGCCTGGAAATGTGGAGGTCGTTTGGAAAGATGGCGCCTGGTATTTCCATGACCCTGATGATTTCGGTGGCTATGCAGAGCGGTATTCACGCCTGGCTCCTTTTGTTGCGAAATTGCAGTCCGGCCGTCGCTGAATCAGACCGCGTTGCGATGGAACTCTGCCCGCCAGTGGAGGAGGGCGCTGTGCTTATTGATGCCAGCTATGCGCTTCTGGGCAGCACGGGCGGCGACGATGTGGTGCTGCTCGGTGGCCATCATGGCCAAGTGCAGGCGCTGCTTGATGAGCCGACGACGGGCGGCGTTGCCGTTCAGTCGGTCGGCGATGGCTGCAATCATCTGGTCGGCGCGATGCGCGGCTCTGGAAAAAATGCGCTTGGTCATGGTACATTTGCTCCTGTTGACGGGTTGGTCCTCGTTAACTCCCTTCCTAGCTTTGGCTTGGATGGGTCCTTATTGCTGGGGTTGGTCCCCTGGCAGTATCTGACCGGGTGGTACCCGGTCCTTCGAAGCCCGCCTTGTGCGGGCTTTGTCGTTCTTACGCGCTGGTCAGGCGCTTCACTTCTGCCCTGGTTAAGGGGCTGGGTCCTGATTGCTGGTTGTCGATGATGCGTCTCAACCGGGTGAGCACTGAGCCAATGCTCATGCGGTTGGGTGCTCCCGCTCTCGGCGGGAGCGACTGATTAAGCAGCTGCCTGCAGGCTGGCTGCCCGGGCCCGGTGTTCCTTACCCGCCTCGGTCTTGACGGTGTAGAACAGACCACCACCGCGGCGTTTGCCGAGGTCAGTGATGTCGGTGATCACGGCCGGCACGGTGACGCGGGTCCGGGGGTTGGTGTACTGCACAGGGTCATTGATTTTCATGGTTGGTCCTCTGGTCTGGTTCAAGGTTGTTTTGTATTGCGTCTCTCGAGTCACCATCAGGTCGTTCTCGATAGTTGACGGAAATGATTGTTATCGATCGGGAACGATTGGTCAATACACGATCGTGAATTTTTCAAATAAAAAAAGCCCCGCCTAGTGGCGGGGCTTCTTGAGCAGGGTTCGCAGGCGGCCATTGGCCGTGGATTAGCGGGTCACTGGGCGATGGATTAGCCTCTACGCTCTACCATCCTACCAAGGATGATCACATCTTTAGCGGAGATGACTGGAAGGCGTTCATCATCAACACCAAAGGCCCATCCCTCTATGGCTGGTATAGCCCTAAGAAGCTTGGCTTGGTTAGCTCGACTTAATTGCACTAGCAGCACGGCATCGGCTTCTATCGCGTTAACCCCGAGATCGATCACACAAACATCACCTTGCACGATACCTTGCTTGGATAGCTGGTCGTTTGGCGCTTCAACCCCAATAAGCGCACCAGGCATCTCGGTGAGAAGCATCCGGTCTGAGCTTACGAGAGGTAGTGAGTCAGTTGGGTGTTGCAGCACCTCATCGATGGTGAACACTGGTATTCGATAAACGCTATTCACCAAGTCGCTGACCACCTCAATAGACGGGCGGCCGGTGTACAGCTCAATAGGATCTACTGACAGAGCCTTTGCAAGACCGAATAAAGTGGAAACCCGAACGTCTTTCAGAGGGTTGCTCAGAAGGTTCGATACCAGGGATTTGGATATACCAGCCCTCCTGGCTATCTCAGAGACGCCAAGACCTTGCTGTTCCATTCTCGCTCTGACTCGTTCGTTAAATGAAGGTTTCATGTCGCCCGCTGCAAGTTACCGATTATGAACAAATTTTATGATGCATGGTGTTCTCATTGGTTGTTGAATGTTGGATTGTTAGTGGTTACGATAGTGAACGATTGCCAATGACCTATACCAAGGACCCGACCAATGAAGAAACGCGAAGTGATTGAGTATTTCGGCAACATGGCCCGTGCAATGAAAGCCATCGGCATTTCCCGCAGCCTCGCTGTGAAGTGGGGCGATGTGATCCCGGCACAGCATGCAGTCAGCTTTGTCATCGCAAGCAACGGCGAGCTGCGTCTGGGCTTCGAGGATTACCCCCTGAACAAGGACCAAGACCATTCCGCTCAACAGGCCGCCTGACCACCGGCCTGAGTCAAAACCACTAGAGGACCAACACAATGGGACGACCAGCTCTGTCTGATCACGAAAAAATGGATTCTGTTTCACCACTTCGCGTGCGCGGCAACCCGGCACAGCGCCGAGTGTGGCAAGAGGTAGGGGCCGAACTGCAGATGACAGAAACCGCATTTGCCCGCACCTCGCTGCTGATCCTGCTTAAGGCCATATCTCAACATGAGCCGCAAATCCTGGCGAGAGCCGTCAAACGGGCCAATCTGAGCCTTGTCGAGAAGGGATACCCGCCCGTAACCGTCGAGGAGATCCTGGATGGCTCTGGCCTACCTGAACGTGGCCTGCTCCAGTTCAGCCAGGAAGACGAGGCCACCTACAACGAGGAGCGCCCACTGCGTCCCCTGCAAAAACTCATCAACTTCGTCCTCGGGAGGTAATCCATGACCACGCAACTCCGTCCGCCGCGTCCGACATCCCTGCATGTCAGCGTTCGGGACAACATCATCCTGAAATCGGTCATGCATGAGCTGGCCCTGGCCCTCGATGAGCCGCTGATTTCGACTGCCCACGCCGCCGGTACCGACCGCCAGGCCGTTCGCCTGGCCCGCGAGCTTGAGGCCCGCTCCCTTGAACATGCCGAGAACCAGCCTAGCGCCTAATTACTTTGGCCCGACTCACCACCGGGCTTTACAAACCAGGACCCATTCAATGACCAAATCAACCATGGCCCATGGGGCCGACCTATTGCGCCATTCCTCACCGCTCAAGCAGGGGGTGGAGGCATGAGCAACGTCTACAGCAAAACCAAAAGAGCCAAGATCTTCTCCATGTTTGGAGGGAACTGTGCGTATTGCGGCGACCAGATCATGATAGAGACATTTCACGTAGAGCATGTGGTACCCAAGTCGAGTGGCGGCACGAATGAATATTTTAATCTGAAGCCATCCTGTGAAGGGTGTAACCGCACAAAACGGACATGGTCTATCGAAGATTTCAGGATCCGCCTTGCAGTCAAGCAAGCGACCAACGGGATCAGCTTTAACGCTGCACAGATCGAATTGCTGAAAGCTACGGGATGCCTTGACTTGCTGGGGGTCAATCAAAACCTGCAGTTCTATTTTGAGACAATGAAGAAAGTTGAGGGACAAGAATGAACATCAACTTTCTTGACCGCCCAATTGCGTTCCATCGCCCGTTTGTGACCATCACCGGTTCAGTCACTGCAGCTCTGTTTCTGTCCCAGGCAATCTATTGGGCAAAGCGCTGTAAAGCACATGAAGATGGTTGCTTCTGGTTCTACAAGACACAGGCTGACTGGGAAGAAGAGACCGGTTTAACCCGCTATGAGCAGGAAGGTGCGCGCAAGGCTTTACGCAATTTAGGGGTTCTTAAAGAAAAGCGGATTGGGTTACCGGCGAAGCTATATTTTTGCATCGATTTGGCCGCACTTGAAGCCGCCTTGAACACCACTGATTTCTTGCAACCTAGTATGCGGAAATCCAGCAAACAGGCTAGTGGAAAACCAGCGGACACTGCTGCTGGAAACCAGCAATCTATTACAGAGATTACTACAGAGACTACAGCAGAGATCCAAGATCCCCCTTTGGTCCCCCAGGGGGAAAAACGCCCTAGCAGCGAAACGCCACGACGAGGTACACGCTTGCCGAATGACTGGGTGCTCCCTGGCGAGTGGGGGAGGTGGGCTGTCCAGGAGACAGGGCTCCCCAGGGAGCGGATCCTGCTGGAGGCGGCCACGTTCGCGGATTACTGGCAGGCGCTGCCCGGCGCCAAGGCCGTCAAGCTGGACTGGGAGAAGACTTGGCGTAACTGGATACGCCGGGCAGCCAGTTCGTTCCGTACCACTGCGCAGCGCAAGCCACTGGAGAACCTACAGGCGGCCCAGCAGGCCGCTAAGGCACTCAGGGAGTCGGGGAGGGGGGTCTATGACGACAGCACTCCGCTCTGACGAGGCGACGGCCATGAGCGCACCAGGGGACGCGCTGCAGGTCAGTGCCCGCATGTCGGTGTTCCTAGCCGAGGAGCTGCTGCCGCTGATGGCAGGACTTTGGCCAGCTAGTGCAAACCAGCTTGACAGCAATGCCCGCGGCGTGGCGCTTGCCTGGGGAAGTGTGCTCAAGGGATTCAATGCGCAGCAAATCCGCGAGGCTGTGCTGCAGCTTGGGGAGGATGCCGAGCGGCAGTTTGCACCGCGGCCGGCGGAGGTGAGGGCTGTGATTGTGAAGGTTGCTCCAGCTACCACGGTTGCCCAGGGAGGCCCCTGTATATCGATTAGGGCATGCGAGGTGATTGCCGAAGCGCGGGTGTTTCAGAAGGAACGAGCAGTACCTGCCGATGCTGTGGCTTGGGAGATGGAGCTGGTGTTGGCCGAGAAGGCTCGCCAGGGGGTTACTGTGACGGGGAAAGTAATCTGAGAGCTCAGGGTAGAGGCACGGCACAGCTCGGAGTTCTACCAGGAGACAGGGTTGTGGGGGACAGGCCTCAAGGCGCTGTTTAAGGGGGGGGGAAAGGCACCGGCCTGAGGCCGGTGATAACTGGAACTGTACAAGTAATAAAGGAGTCATAAAGGCTCCTTATACAGTATTTATTATGGTTCGTTATGCAGGTTGATTTCCACCACTTTTCTTTAGTAAACCTTTATTAAACTCCTCAACCATGGTTTCAGTTCTAATGAAATCTCGAATTTTCTCTCGCGTACTTATGCTATTTTTAAATAGAATATCCTCAAGCTTTACGGCGACCTCTTCAATATGCGCTATAAACTTCTCATTATCATTTAAAATGACAAAAACTTTATCTTTCACTGCTCTCTGACTTTTTGGGGGCGCCTCAAGCAAAGTTGGGAGCTTCCAATGTTTTTTTACTAGTGCATATAATATGTAAAATCTAAATATTCCACGCGACCTTTCGATCTTGGATGTTCTCAAAAGAAAATCAAACTTATATAATGCCAAGGCAGCAATGTGATATAATTCAACATTGTGATTTTTAGAGAATATTCTATCTCTAAACTCTTTTCTAATACCTCTGTGGTCTCTTGCAGCTCTATGTGGTTGGAAGAAGAACATGGCTGCAGCCACCTTCATTAAGTCAGAGGGGCGAAGAATTCTTGTGCGTTCAACAGAAACATCACGATATTGGTTGTCTCGCCTCTCTATAAATATTCTATCTTCACTACTTTGAGCTGCACAGTATTCTTCCAAATCTTTCATGAATGGTAATAGAGCCCAGAATTGGTCTTCTCTAACTTCATTTTGGCGATTTGTTCCGATAATAATGCTGGAAATGAACTCTGTATTGCTGCAGCCTATTAACCGAAGAGGGACAGATATTTTATCCACATTAGCGCTGATGTGTGAAAGAATAGTTGTTGTTTGGCATCCATTGACAATCTGGTAATCTTCTAAATTAAAAACATCCCCTTTTCTATCTATGCTTTTTGATACAACAGTAATCCCATTGTTTTTAAACACAAAAGACTCATGGCCTCCTGCTTCCAACTCTGCAATTATTGATTTATTAATCTCAGAGTCTGGGTTGAAATCTCTTACGTTATCATAAAAAATTGACCGATTGATATGTCTATTGCCAAAAAGATCTGGCTCACCAAATGCAATTTTTAAAATCTCTGATGCTGGTACATAACCAATATATGCCTCATCCACACTTTCGTGAATAGGCATTGTTATTGCTTTTTGGAAATTTATACTTGCAGATGTGGAGTTTGTTGCTGAGCGAAATCCATTTTGTATAACTTTAGCACCAACGCACTCAATATGTATGCTACTAAAAATATTCAACTCATTTAGACGGATTCTATTGGTATGAATAAGCTGATTAATCAGTTCTGAAATAATACCTGTGCCAGTGGTGCAGTAATAACATTTCAGTGCAGGACTCGTTTTGGCAGCAGCATTATATATTTCATCTTTTACATCAAACAGGCTTTCTACCTGATCACCTTTTATCATTTTTTGATCTGTAAAAAAATCATATACAGCATCAAGAAATTTTGAAATTTCACCGTAATCAAGATTGTCTGAAGTTTTTGATTGATAGAAATGAAATTCAGAGGAGTGGTTCTTTCCTATGGAAAGGACTTCAGCAGCCTCATCAACATCAGTACAGAGCTTGCCTTGAATGGATATAGCAACACCATCAATCCCAAATTCATCACCTTTTAGGTGAGCCTTAAAAGGGTCAATATTTTCACCGAGAACACCGTTTTCTATTGAGAATATTGACATTACTTCAAAAAGCTCTGAATCATTCATTTCTTCATGCGGATTCATTTCCCTAAAGGTCTTTATTTGAGCTCTTATTATTGGGTTGATAGCCATACATTTCTCTTGTTTTTGTTGATGTGAAGATAAAACCTCTAATTCGGTTAACCATATACCCACGCACCTACATTGCTGCGTTTGACCGGTGAACCGATAACAGTTCCTTGTCATGGGTAGGCCTTGCATGGAGCTTGGGTACCGTGCGGAAATCGTATCTCAAACGGTGCTGGTTGTTGAGTGAAAAGAAGGGGGATTTGAGAGGGGATCACAGATTTTGTGTGGGCTGCAGGGGTAGAGTGAGTGGGAGACAAGTACCCACTCAGGGTATGAAGCGTAAAGCTCGCACGAGGGGGCTGCCCTGAAACTCTTGGAACGATTACGATACCTTCGTAACGGCAACTGACAACGCGTACTCATAGAGTGATACAGAGGGGACCTCTGAACAGGCAAGCTTGAGGTCTTCACTGATCTGCTTGGCAATGATTATCCCACGCACTGTCTGTCCCGGTTCGGCATGGTTCTTCTTGATCCAGCTGACATAACGCAGCAGCTGACCGACTACACGGTCATAACCCTTCGATACCTTGAGTTCTATCACGACATAGTTGCCTGAACCATCCACAGCCAGCAAGTCGATGAAGCGGCCGCCCACAGGGAACTCTAGGCCGGTGATCCCTTCGTCCATATAGAGTTTTAGTGAGGGTTCAATGATGTGCAGATTCTTGGCTAAGTAGTCCCTCAGGTCATGTTCGTAGGCAAACTCGCTGGAGCCCTCGAGCGGTGTGTCCACGGGGGATTCATCGACAACCGGGGTGAGAAGGGTTATAGGCGTTGGGTCTCTGCCAGGTTCGTACAGGCGATAATTCGAGGTGTCGATTTTGAAGAATAGATCGTCTGTACCGTCAGTTCTCGGGCTGTACTGCAAACGAGTAGGGACGTTTATAGATTGCCTGATTAGATGGGCTGCAACGGTGCCTTGCTTTACGTTCGGATAGTGTTCTTTGAACCATTGGATTGCTTGCTCTCGGAGGAAAGGGACTCCGGGTTGCAGGCCCATGGAAACGATCATATCGTGCATCAATAAACGTACTGGCTTTTCGTTCAATGTCGCCATTTAGGATTTTCCACTTCTATCGAGGGGAGGGGCTTAGAGAAGATAAGTAGATCGGAGTAGCTACCGCCCTTAGGTTTCAGCCCCTAGATGCTGATTTTTACCTGTGATCAGATGACAGTTCCTTGTCATAGGTAGGCCTTGCATGGAGCTTGGGTACCGTGCGGAAATCGTATCTCAAACGATGCCAGTTGTTGAGTGAAAAGAAGGGGGATTTGAAAGGGGATCACAGATTCACAGGGGAGGGCTGCTGAGGACGTTAGTGGAGCAGGGATGAAGCCCTGCTCCTGGGCGGGGAGCTCTAAGCAGAGAGAGCCGGCTCAGCCCTGAAAATCTCGTCACGGTGATAGGCGAGGTATGCAGCTTGCTTAGAGTTGAACGGGCGGACGTTCAGGGGCAGCTCAACGCCCCACTGCTGCAGCGCCTGCTCGATGCTGGGCTCGGCACACAGCAGGTCGCCAGAGTCAGTGAAGGTAATCCAGCCCCGGTCGAACAGCTTATCGATGTGAGGGGAGAGCAGCAGGCCGTTGTTGCCATCCAGGCGCTCGGCATTGTTGTCACATTTAGACCAGGGCTTGATGTGGCTGGCAAAGAGCAGGGCCTTGTTGGTAACGCCGGTGACACGGCAAGCAGGCTCAATCGCCTCGAGGTTACTGCGGAAGAGGCCCTGGCCAATGCGAGCCTTGATGACCTGCAGCTTCTCTGTGACTTCCAGGGTTGAGGCCTTGATGTCCGCTTCGATGGCATCACCTTCCAGTTCGGCCTGGTGCTGCTCGATGTTATCGACAAAGTCGGGGTTCACGCGGTTGGCCAGTGAGAGCAGCAGGTTGCCCAGCTCGTTGCTGATGCCGGCAAGGTAGCAGCTCTGATTCCCATTACCGTTGGGCTGCAAAGGTGAGTTCTTCAAGGGGAGGAGGGGAGCAATCAACTCCAGGTGGTCCTTCGGGCGGATGGGCTTCTCCAGCAGCTCCCAGTCGATGCGGACCTCCCAGCCAGTATCGGACCAGGAATCGCCGGCACTGCCGAATTCAGAGGGCTTGGATTTCTCGCTGCAAGGGGCAGCAACCAGGCCAATGGCCTTGATAAGCCCGCCGGCGTAGGAGATAACAACATCCCCCGGCCGGGTCAGCGTGAGGTTGATGTAGGTCTGGTTCTTCCTGCCGTCGCGATTCGTCTTGGGCGACCAGATGTAGCCGCCCCCAACTTCTGCACCGTACGTTTGCTTATGGTTTACCCACCAGAATGCCACTGTATTCCCCTCGAGACTGCTGACCACGGATAGAGGGCCTCATGATAACTCGAATGGTTATGCTGGTTGCAATCCTCATGCTGTTACTTAAGTGGTGCCCTCTGTACGCAGAGTGGAGATAACTGGTATTGTTCTGTCTTCAGTATGCTGCTGATTGGTAAGAGTTATATGCTGCTTTTCTTGTGTCGAAGTTCTAGGCGCTTCGATGTAGTGAATTACGCTAGAGTCCAACCATGTGAGCTGCATTCACTGCGATGAATGAAAAAATATAATAGTGAGTTTTAAAGGGGATAAATATGGGTTTTTTGTTCAGGTTATGGTTTTATGCGACTGCACTTGGCTTAATCGTATATGTGCCAACTTATTTTTTTGCAAATGATGAGGTGGATGCAATACAAGAGTTTACGCCAAAGGAATTAATGCATTATACCGGCATGATAACGCGTGATTACGATGCGTTTGAAAAAGTTTTGGAAGGTATGGGGGTTGACACGTCTAAATCAATTGTTGACGCTCTCGATGATAATAAGCATTTCTCTAATGTTGATGTGAATTATGTTGAAGGTGAAGAGGTAAGTAATGTGCCACCTTACCTCAAGGTTATTGCTATTACAGCCAAATTAAATGATGATGTTGATTTTAAACTTTCTTTCATAGTCAGCCCTAAGCATTTTTTGAGAAGTTGGTCGCAAGTTACTAATGTTGCCTCTTTGGAGATTTCGCGAAATGGAAGAGGTGTGGAGTTATTCCCAAACTCAGAAGCGGAAAAAGCACTTTTTAGCTTGTTATCATCTGATAATGCTATAAGTAGTTCGAGTGTGGAGTATTTGCTTGAACAGTTACCAGAAGAAAGTGAGCAAACTGAGACTGTGACATTGGATTCTATGAAAGGCTTGAAAGGTGATGATTTTAATAAAGCATTCAACCAATACTTGAATCAACCATCCGATACTGACTCAGAGATTAGCGCCGATTCTTCAGATTCTTCGTCAAGCAGTTCTTCTGCTATTCAAAATAATGAGCAGAGTGCCACTGAGCCCATGATGTCTGATACTACCCTGCCATTTATTGGTAAGCGTGCATTTAATTTTGACGGTGGGTCTGGGACTGAGGAAATTGTTACCATTCATGATAATGGTCGCACGGTGATTGAAGGCTGTGGCACTGCTGATGCATTGTTTGATGATACTGAACCCTCATGTACCGTTTTTTATGATGGGGCATTTTCATCGGTGATAAAGACTGAGTTCGATTTTTATCGAATCACTCGAGAAGCAGTCATTAAGGTGGATGCTGATGGCAATCGGTTAGCTGATTGTGAAGAAAAGGGTATGAATTGTATTTCCACCCTGTACAGCATCGAATAGGGCGTTTGGAGTGCTTGAAATGGGATTTGATTTCCCTGATGAGCACCCATTTCCATGCTTGGCATGCGGTATTTTTGCCGCATGCCTTAACATCCATTAAATTATAAATGTTGGTTTGATGACATCTGGTTATCCATTCACCCTTTATCATTGCTTATAAGGTGCTTTATTTTTTCCTCTATCAATGCTTCCTGTACAACCCAAATTCTTGGTGCTGCATAACCAGCAATAATGGATAGCGCAACAATTTTAGCAACAGTAGATATGTTTTGTTGGATCGAGCCAAGAAAATATAGAGATATAACCAACCCTAATATTGCCCCAAGTAAACAGCGCAAGGACAGCCAAATACCTCGTTTCTCCTGGAGTTTTTTTGAAGCAATGTCCGCATTATTTTCATCCTTTGGCGAGTTTGTCGGATCAATTGAATCCATTATCGCAAATGCAAAACTCCCTATCACACCGCCAAATGGGCAAAGCAGTAATAGTGCTAAGTCAAAATTTGTCATCCCTAACAGCCCCACCTTCTTCTCCTTTTGAAGAGCGATACCTCTATTGCGTTCAACTGAGCGCTACTAGTCATGGAAAGGATAAGCCTAGCGATTGGAGGCTTCAATAGAAAACTATCTCAAAATAGCACGTATTGTTGAGAAACATGAGCACGGGTTTCCGGAGCAGTAAAAACCAATCTTTGTAGTCAGGCTAGTTGATCAAGGCTGTGGATTAAATATCGAAGCCGGTTGTTTCTGGTGCGTGACAGAAATTCTCAACAGTGGGTACCATTGCCAATGCCGGACCTAGACCACCCGGCTTTGAGTAACCAAAGGACCCATACCATGACCAAATCACATACCCGAGATCTATCTGCAGCACGCCCACGCGGCTGCGGCAGTATCCACAGAATCAAGCCTATCGCCCCTCAGTACAGCCCCGAGCAGGTCGAGCTGTTCAAGAAGCTGGTGAGTGCCCAGGATGGTGAGGTGTTCACCACTTCCCGCCTAGTCGCCGAGCTGTTTGAGAAGGAGCATCGCAACGTACTGCGAGCTATCCGCTTGCTCGAATGTGACGAGGAATTTACGGCGCTCAATTATGAGCTGACTGATTTCATTGATAAAAATGGCGATTCCAGACCCGAGTACCTGATCTCGAAAGACGGCATGGTGTTCTTGGTCATGGGATTTACTGGCAAAAAGGCTGCCCAGTTCAAACTGCTCTACATCCGAGCGTTCAACTGGATGATGGAACAACTCCAGGAGAATCAGGAGCTGCAGCATCTCCTGCACGACTTTGCTAGGCGGGAGGCTCTATCTGTCTCCAAAGGCTCTTTCCATGGACAGGGGCTGGCCCAGCGACGCATAGAGAAACGAACGCTGGGTCTAGAACAAGCCCAGCTCAAGGCGCGAGCACAGCTTTCCCTTGTACTGACAGGGACTGATGCGGCATGAGCTCCTATCCCAAATATTTCCTCCGCAGCCCTGAAATCCGGTCCCGTGCATGCCAGTTGGTCGCTGGCCTGCCGGTTGACAAGGACAAGCCGCTGGTCATCGAGATCAAGGAGATGACCCGGAGCCTGGCCCAGAACTCAATGCTCTGGGCATGCCTCACTGACATCGCCGAGCAGGTGGTCTGGCACGGCCGCAAGCTCGCCAAGGAGGACTGGAAGCACGTTCTTTCCGCTGCCCTGTACCAGCAGGACGTTGTGCCGAATATCGACGGCAACGGCTTCGTGGTGCTTGGCAAGTCCACCTCCAAGATGACCGTGCGCGAGATGCGCGACCTCATCGAGCTGGCCCAGGCCTTCGGTGCCCAGCAGGGCGTGAAGTTCGGGGATGAATCTCGTCGCGGCTTCGACTGGGTGGCCGCCTACGGGAGGGCTGCATGAGCAAGACCAAGGCTGATAAGCAGCATCTCTCCGACGTCGCTTCCCTGGGCTGTGTTGCATGTCGCAATGCAGGCCTGGGGCCGAGCCCTAGTGAAATTCACCATGTGCGCTCTGGCGCTGGGATGGCGCAGCGTGCCGCTCACACCCGGGTGCTGCCACTTTGCCCGAGGCATCATCGAGCCTGCTACCCCACAGGGTTCCACGCCGCCCCGCGTTCCTGGCAGCAAGAGCACGGCAGCGAGGAGACCCTGCTGGAGCAGGTGGCCCAGGAAGTCGCTGAACTGCGCAAGAACACCATCGGGAGGGCGGCATGATCCACCTCACCGCTCTGGATGCGACCCGGCTGCTGGGTAACAGCCCCAAGGTCAGGAGCGCAGCCAATCAAGTGCGTAAGGCTCAACAAGTCACCACTCTGCGCGACAAGGTGCTGGCCCAACTGGCCGGCTTCCCTGATCCCGTCACTGAGCTGCTGTTTCACCCCAAGCGCAAATGGCGATTCGACTTCGCCTGGCCCACCCGCATGATCGCCCTTGAGGTCCACGGTGGGATCCATTCCGGCGGCCGGCACACCAGGGGGAGGGGGTTCGTAGAGGACCGAGCCAAGATGAACGAGGCCACCCTGCTCGGGTGGACCGTGCTGGAAGTTACCCCGGAACACATCAAGACCAGCCAGCTGCGCGCCTGGCTGCTGAAAGCATTTGAACAGACCAATAACCAACCAAGGACCCGACCATGACCAACTTGATTAGCAAAGCCTTTGAAGGCCATAGCATCCGTATCGTCACCGATGAGCAGGGAGAGCCCTGGTTCGTTGCTGCGGATGTGGCTTCCGCTCTTGGCTATACAGATACCGACCAAGCCATTCGCCGTCACTGCAAGGCTGCAAAAACCTGCCCCGTCGAAACGACGGGGCAGGTCAGACACCTATCCGCAATCCCAGAGCGCGATGTGTATCGTCTGATCATGCGCTCTAAGCTCGAGAGCGCTGAACGTTTTGAAGAATGGGTAGTGGGTGAGGTTTTGCCCAGCATTCGAAAGAATGGAGGCTATATCGTTGGCCAAGAGCAAGACACCCCTGAACTGATCATGGCGAAGGCGCTGATGGTGGCCCAGTCCGTTATTGAGCGCAAAACCGTGGAGCTACAGAGAGCTCAAGAACAAATCGCCATTCAGGCTCCAAAGGCCGATTTTGCCGATCGGGTGGCCGGAGCTGATAAGGGAGTTCTTCTCGGCAACTTTGCCAAGGCTGCTGGTATTGGCCCCAAGAAGATTTTCACCATCCTGCGTGAGATGCAGATCTTGATGAAGGGGGGCAACCGCCACAACCTGCCTTACCAGCAGTATCTTGACCAAGGCTACTTCGAGGTCATCGAAAAACCCTATGAGATAAACGGCGAGACCCGTCTTGCCTTCTCCCCAACGATTACCGGCAAAGGGCAGCAGTGGTTGACCCACAAGCTCCTTACCGCCGGCCATCTGCAGGCTCGTGCTGCCTAACCATCCAGAGGAGGACTGAACATGAGTAATGCATTGGAAATGGTTCTGCGCCTGTTTTCACCGAAAGGAGCGCTCCACGAGCCATCCTCCGGTAATGCCAGCAGCCTGGGCCGCGATGAGTTTCTTGGTGCCCTGCAGGTCGCAGCCAAGAGCAATCCCCAGGGGTACCAGTATCTGATGGCTGATCACCTTATGGATGAGCAAGCCATTCAGGGGTTGCTGACTCACTTCTGCGCAACCCTGGGTGATGACGAGGTCGGCTGTATGGCCATGGCTATCCTTCTGCGCCGCCCATTGCCAGAGCAGTTGGACCGGTTGGTGCCGTCGCACCCGCACTATGACAAGGAGCGCCGCCGGGCTGCCGTGGTGATGGAGAAGGCCAAGCGGGCTCACCGTGCTGGCAATGACCATGAGTACCAGCGCCTGCTGGGTGAGCGTAATGGGATCTTGTCCCTGGCCCACGACCATTGCGTCGCCGAGATGCTTCGGTCAGGGCGTTGCCCGCACTGCAATGGTACCGGGAGCCGCCCGCGCAAGGGTGACGATTGCCCCAAGTGCCACGGCACTGGCCGGGTTGTGCCACATGTAGAGCTAGTGTCGCGCCGGTTCGGGCACGAGATGCGGCAGGCTGTAGAGTGTGCTGTTGATGAGGTGCTCCACCAGGCGTCAGACCTGTCAAAGCTCATGGAACGGCAGGTGAGGGAGATGCGGGCTGCTTGAGCAAACCCCCACCGTGATGCTATGAGTTGTATCTGCATTGGCTCATGGATGAGGATGATGGAAGAAAGTAAGCTGAAACCTTTCGCTCTTCAGATCGCCGGTTGGGGGCTGCTCCACGGCGATTTCTTTGACTTTCACGAGGTGGCTGAATGGCTGGGCATCCCTGCTGAGGTTGCTCGCGAGGCGGTCGTCTATCTCCGGTCACTCCGCTATGTGGACACGCTGGCGGAGTCGAGAAGCTGTAAGCGTGAGGTGGGCAAGAGAAGCTCAAAGCGAGTGTTTGTAAAGGTCCTGGCGATCCACCCCGAACCGCCTCAAGGTTCACAATCTTTCAAACTCAATGTCCTGCGCTCAAAGCTGGCCCGCCTTTCCAAGGCTATGCCTTCACCTCGGGGAGCTCGCTGAGGCGTGTGGGGTGTGGGACTGCTAACGGATATCGAGTCTTTTTCGAAGTAGCCTGAACGAGAGTGAGCGGGTGCGTGGATTGTTCCCGCTCGACCAAATCGTGCTGGAGGTGTGAGCGGGTTCCATGAACAACTGGGCATTTTGGGGAGGCGTAGGCTTTTATTGCCGATTTTTCTTTCTATTAACTCTGTAGCAGGGAGAGTGCAGACTGGGGCCGCTTATTAGCCTGGGACAGGATAGACGAGGCAGCCTGTTGCAAAATGTTTTGCTTGGTCAGATTTGCGGTTTCCACCGCGAAGTCAGCGTCTCTGATACGGGAACGAGCAGAGTTTACGTTTTCCGACACGTTTGCTTGGTTGCGGATAACCGAATCGAAACGGTTTTGTACAGCACCAAGTTCGGCGCGCTTGCTGTCAACCACCTCGATATAATAATCCAGATTGGCCATTGCCAAGAGTGACGCAGGTTTGGACTGAATGCTGCTCAAGTAGGCTGGGACGCCAGGCCCATTTAGATGATTCACCGTATAAGTACCATCGGCGGCATTGTACGATATCGTGGCATGCCCGGTAGTTACAAATGCCATTTGGTATAGATTAAAGGAATTGTTTATATCAAAGTTGATCGTCTGGCCCGCATCGGCCCCTACCTGAAAAGCTCCTGAATATCCTCCATTTAACAACTTCTGGCCGCCAAAGGTGGTGTCCTCTGCTATTCGAGCAATCTCGGATTTCAATTCATCAAACTCTTTCTGCAGGGCGCCACGATCATTAATGCTGGTGGTGCCATTGAGAGACTGTTGTGCCAAGGTGCGCATGCGCTGCAACATGTTGCCAATCTCTTCCATCGCGCCTTCGGCGGTCTGAGCTACCGAAATGCCATCATTGGCATTACGGATACCCTGATCCAAGCCATTGACTTGGGAGGTCAGACGGTTGGCGATCTGTAGGCCAGCGGCATCGTCTTTTGCGCTATTGATACGTAGTCCTGAGGCAAGACGAGTGTATGACGTATCCAGCGACTTAGTAATGCTACTAAGATTTCGCTGTGCGTTAAGCGATGAGCCATTAGTGTTGATAAACATGGCTTATTTTTATCTCCCGAGCCTTTTAATTTTCTTTGTTTTTGTCAGGCGTTCCGACTTATCCGGCACTTTTCCTACAGAACCTGCACCAGGATGCCTTCGTCTTGCTGCTTCTTATGTCGGCCAGGATGCGCTTTCCTTAAGAAAAAATAGTCCCACTTGAGCCATAAAGTTGAAAGCATTGAGTAGGGCTATGCCTTAACCTCGGGGAGCTCGCTGATACAGGTGGTGTAACGCGGGCTGAGTTGCTCCCGTTTCATCATCCATTCCCGCGTATCTCGGCCCCGGGCCGCGAAGTAGACCTTCCCCAACCGCCTCTGGTTGATCTTGCCGATGACCTGCATAAGTGTCTCGCTGCGCTGGGAATGCTGCTCGTGGGTGAAGAGGTAAGTTTTAGTTAGTGAATGTTGATTTGTGCTGGTGGCTTAGTATGACGGCTGAAAAGCCAAAACTGGTTAAATGTTGGAAGGAAGGAGTTAGATAGTGCACCTTACGGGTAAATACCCGTGACAATTGGACATCATTAGGTATCTCCCATCTGTCGTTTCAACTGCTCTAGTTGAGCCATGAGGTCTTCGTTACTTAATTTGCATTCTTTGTTGAGATCCTGTTGTGCTTGTTTTTTCTCTTCTTGTGTGTACTTCTCATCAATAGTAACTAAAACACTTTCTCCAAAACCCTTCCTGAGCCGTTGTTTGAGTTCCTCGACCTTCTCTGGGTCTGGGTTGATAACCCGTTCATTCTTCTTCCCTTTAGATAAAATGTTGAATCCAGTAACCATACCTCCTAGTGCAGCTATCCCAGCTGCGAAGAGGAGTGCTTCGCCGACTTTGGATCCCTTGTCTGTAGTGGTCAACTAAAACCGGACACTTGGTTAGGCCGATCCTCGGCTTTTGCTGGCGCGATCCCGTCATTGTGTTGATGTGGACGCCGCCAGTTGTAGTAATCCATCAGGTAATAGCTGATATCCCGCTTCGCCTCCCGCAGGTTCATATATCCCGTTGTCGGGAGCCACTCTGACTTCAGGCTCCTGAACAGCCGCTCCATCGGCGCGTTATCCCAGCAGTTGCCACGCCGACTCATGCTCTGGGTCATGCGATAGCGCCACAGTCGTTGCCGAAATGCCCGACTGCCATATTGGCTGCCCTGGTCGGAGTGAAACAGCACACCGGATGGGCAACCCCGCTGCTGATAGGCCATCTCCAGTGCTTTGATGGCCAGCTCTGCATCAGGCTTGTCAGACATCGCCCAGCCCACGACCCGCCGGGTATGCAGGTCGAGCACTGCGGCCAGGTAATACCAACGACCCGCGGCCCAGACATAGGTGATATCGCCACACCACACCTGATTGGGTTGCTGGACATCAAATTCACGGGCCAGCAGATTGGGAATATCCGGTCGCTCAGACCGGGCGACCTGATAGCGATGAGCGCCCGGTTGCTTGGATACCAGACCGGCTTCTTTCATCAGACTGCGCACTTTGAATCGGCCAATCTGATGCCCCAGCTCTCGCATCATCGACATCAAGGCGCGGCTGCCCGCTGAGTTCCGGCTTTCTTTGAACAAACGGCGCAACTCGCTGCGTTGCTGCATCCGCTCACGGTTAATCGTCCGCTTGCGGGCCAGATAGTCGTAAAAACAGGATGTTGGAACATCGAAAGCGCAGCAGAGCAGAGTGATGGGGGCTTGCTCTCTTAATCGGTCTATCAGCGCGTACGAGTGAACTCGTCCGTCATCAAGAGAGCCGTAGCCTTTTTTAGAATGTCCTTTTCGCGCTCGAGCCGGTTGATGCGGGCTTCCAGCTCCTGGATTTTCTGCTGCTCCGGGGTCAGCGCTTTGCCGATAGGGGTGGTGCCGGTTCGTTCAGATTGAAGCTGCTGAACCCATCGGCGAAGTATGGTTTCACCGACATCCAGTGAACGGCTGGCTTCGGGGACAGAGTATCCCTGGTCGAGCACCAGGGATGCGGCTTCGAGTTTGAATTCAGCAGTAAATGAGCGACGTAATCTTGTCATTGAACACCTCAAGTCATGGTGGCGACTGTACCACCTAAAACGGTGTCCGGGATGATTAGACCACTACAGT